>JAYVKY010000026.1:0-9269 GCA_043767965.1 Pseudobdellovibrionaceae bacterium | reverse complement strand
CGGAAATAATTGATTCAATACCGAAGCGCCCAAATCTTTCCATTGGGGAACAGCTGCTGCAATTCCGAAAAGTGGTGAACTTAAAATTTGTCCAACCAGCAGCGGATAATGTTCCGAATATTTTTTTTCAGCTAAGGCGCAGGTTTGAACTAGGCCGCCCATTGAATGACCCAACAGAACAATTTTCTTATTTTGTACAAAATTTATTTTTAAGCATTCTTTGAAAAAAAAATCATAATCTAAAACATACTCATCGAAATCTTTGGCATAGCCACGAAGGCCATCAGATTTTCCATGACCGCGCAGATCCCATCCAATAAAATTCCATTTTGCAGTATTTTTAATTTTATCTAAGCCGAATATTAAGCGGTGATAACAATCTGAGTGTTCACCATGACCGTGAGTAAATAATATTGTGCCAATGGCTTCGGGGTGCTGCCATGTTTGTAAAAACAATGTGGATTGATCATGACCTTTAAAAAAAGCTTCAGAACGGGTATAATTTGTCATAGTTGAGTTTCACATCCTGTAAACGTTGTTTATATTACGTTAAACCGCGAAGTAAAATTGTGTCACGAGCATTCGAAGAATCAGTTAAAATATCAGTTTCATCGTTCGTAGTAACTAGAGGAAAGTCTAATGAAAAATGTATGCCGCGTGATTCTTTGCGTTTCAGTGCACACTGAACTGTTAAATCAGCAACAATTGAAATATTACGAAGTTCAATAATATCAGAATGAATTTTCATATTCGAATAATATTCTCTGACTTCATTTGTGATATTTTGCAGGCGATGTTGCGCCCGTTCAAGGCGTTTAGTCGATCTAACGATACCAACGTAATTCCACATAAGCCTTCGAATCTCGTCCCACATATGACTGATGACAATCATTTCGTCTGAATTTGTATTTTCAGGTTTTTTCCAAGGTTCGGGGACTAATTTTTTTAAATTATTTTTTTCTAAGCTTTGGTCTGTTTTTTTAATTTCAAGGCTTGCATTATGTGACATCGCTAAACATTCGAGTAAAGAATTCGAAGCCAATCGATTAGCGCCATGAAGTCCTGTATTGGCCACTTCGCCGATAGCATAGAGCCCTTGAATATCTGTTTTTCCATTGATGTCAGTAATAATTCCGCCACACAAGTAGTGCGCAGCAGGGACGACGGGGATGGGTTGTTTCGACATATCGATTCCGAACTCTAAACACTTTGAGAAAATAGTCGGAAAATGTGCCTTTAAGAATTCAATCGGCTTGTGGCTGATATCCAAATACACGCAGGCCGCACCTGTTTTTTTCATTTCAGCATCAATACCCCGGGCGACAATATCACGTGGGGCTAAAGAGCCTAAATGGTGATGCTTTTTCATGAAGGCTTCGCCATTTGCGTTTACTAATTCGCCACCTTCTCCGCGAATAGCCTCGGTGATTAAAAAATTTCTAGAATCTTTATGATAAAGGCATGTTGGGTGAAACTGCATGAATTCTAAGTTAGAAACGCGGCAACCTGCACGATAGGCCATCGCAATTCCGTCGCCGGTTGCGCCGCTCCAGTTCGATGTATATAAATAAACTTTACCTGCGCCCCCAGTGGCTAAAATTGTTGTACGTGCCGTAAAAACTTCGACAGTTTCAGACTTTTTATCAAGGGCATAAACACCAATGACGGTTGTCGGTCCTACGATGGCGGGATCAACTTGTTTATTCATAATCAGATCAATTGCAAAATGATTTTCATGGACTTGAATATTTTTATTTTTTTGAATAGCAAGCCATAATTTTTTGTGAATTTCAGCGCCTGTTTGGTCTTCAAAATGTAAGATTCGTCTATGGGAATGTCCGCCCTCACGAGTTAAATCAGAATCAAATTCAACCCCCCAATTTAATAAATCTTGAATGCGATCTGGGGCTTGCTCAATGATATTACGCGCCGCCTCTATTTTGCAAAGACCTGCGCCGGCAATCATGGTATCTTTAATATGACTTTCAAAACTGTCACTGGCTTCGCTAACCGAGGCAATCCCACCCTGAGCCATGGCGCTATTTGTGTCTGGAATGGATTCTTTGGTTAATAAACGAACAGATTTTTGGTCGGCAATTTTCAAAGCCATGCTTAATGCTGCAACCCCAGAGCCGATTATTAAAATATCAGAGTCGTTTTTAAATTTATCAGCGATATATTGTTGCTTCATACCCGCGAGCTTAGTTTGAAAAAAACAAAATGTCCAAAAAAAATGAATTCACAAGTTGATTCCTATGTAAAAACACTTCTAAAATAGAAAAAGCAAGGATGCGGGCTGTAATGAAGATAAAATATGTCAGTAAATATATTTATGTGACGACAATTATACTTTGTATTTTTGTATTTTTAGTTATTTTTAAATTGAACAGCTACTATAAAAACGAAAAAACCCAAACAGTGCAAAATCAAATGTCACAGCAAAATTTAGGTTTAAAGACATCCATTTCGACACAGCTTAGTCAGCTTAAAAATATTTTATCGTCATATTCTTATCGGATCGATGAAAATAAATTAAATTGGATGCAAATAGACCCGCTCACAGTTATGGCACAAGTGCATTTAACAAAAGATGGACGCTTTGAGGTTCGAAGTTTATTTACAAAAAGTGGATCGAAAACTGAAAATTGGACAAAAGATTTTTTACAGAAGGCGCTCAGCCTTAAAAAGCACTCTGGAAAATCAATTCATGCAGACCTGTTTCAGACAAAATCTGGACAAAAATACCTTGCGCTGACATTTGCTGAGGGGCTGGCCTTATCCGACAAAGGTGTCGAAGCGATCACAGTTGTTGGTGATGCGAATTATTTTCAAAAGTTTTTTGATCTGAATCGATCGCGTAAAACGACACATTTATTAATGACAGATGCAAGTATTGTTGCTGGTCACAATGAATCAGAATACATAGCCACAGTTACTTCAGAGGGCGCAATTAACCCAAATAACTATTTTGTTCAGATGGAAGATTTGCGATCTGCGAACTTAAAAATTATTTCATACTGTGCGCGTGGCGCAGTGCTTTCGTTTTTAAATATTCCGATTGTATTGTTGGGTTTAATTTTAGGATTTTTCTGTATTTTTATTGGTATTTTATTTTATGCTTTTCGTCCGATTGAAAAAACAATTCATGAGCAAAAAATGGCAGAACGTGATGTGGTCTATAAACAAACTGTATTGCAAACCATAAATCATCAACAAGAAGCAGAAAAAACAGAATTGAAAATTTTCGAAAAACCAAAGTTGCCACCGATTCTGTCAGAGCTTGTGACAGAGCCAGAAGTTATTCAACCTAGGGCTCAACCTCAAGAAATGATACTGCCTGATAACTTTAAGTTCATAGATCAGACGAGTAATATTAATATACCAGATTCTATGTCAGCCGTTTTGCAAAATGTTGTTTCAGAGCTGCAACCAACGTGTTTGGCAAAAGGGATTCGTCTGCAATCAGATTTTAAATCAATAAATGAAATTGAATTTGACCCTCAGCGGTTTAAAAAAATGTTTCAGCAGCTGCTTAAAAATTCAATCGAGGCTGTCGAGAGTTCAGCAATTAAAAATATATTTGTACGGTGTTATGATTCAGGGTCATCAACTGTCGTCGAAATTCAAGATACAGGCGAAGGTATTACTTCTGAAAATTTGGAAAAAATATGGCAACCTTATTTTTCAACCAAAGAAAAAAGTATGCACCAAGGTTTGGGTTTGTCGGAAGCGCTTTCTGTTGCCCGCAGATATGGTGGCGAACTGGTGGTTAGGAATGTATCCAATGATGATGGAGGAGGAGCCATTCTGCAATTGACTATGCCTGGGAAGAATATGCAAAAAAATAAAAATTCAGACATTCAAGGCGCTATTGAAAAGACAACAGAAATTGATTTAGATCAGTTGCTAAGTCTTGATGATGAGGTTCTATCCGACGATAATATTCAAAATTTTAAACAGCCAGTGCTTGATTTAAAAAAAGAATTTATGCCGACGCAATTTAAAATGGACCGACGTGTTCAAATTCTTGAAGAACCAGATATTCAGATACAAAAAACTGAAAAACCAATAGATCAGTTTAAGGTTCAAATCAGAGGGCCTCAGAAATCATGAATATACGCGATTATTCAAATGATTTTTTAATTTCAGTTTTTTCGCAAGATGCTGATCTGGGCGCCGAGATCAAACATGAACTGACAGAAGCAAAGTACGAGACCCATTTTTTTACTGACCATACTGAACTGATGGATGAGTCAATGAGACGCCCATGCCATGTCTTAGTTCTAGATGTCGAGACATTAATCATACCCGCGCACGAGCTCATCCAGAATGTTTTAAAGATTTCTTCTGAAATTCAAATAATTATTTTGGCTTCGACTAAAAATTTATCTTCATTTAAAAATTATAGAAAATATAACGTCCTATTTGTAACTGATCGTTCAAGTTCTGCAGCTTCAGAGAATGTGTTAATGGCAATAGATTTAATCTGTGAAAAATTATACAGAACATATCAAAACGAACAGGTTTTCGCAGCCTATCAGGCTGAAAAAGATCAGCATCTGATATTGCAAGAAAAGTCAAAATCTGAATCAAAAAGCCCTGTTGTTAGGCCCTATCAAAATCGAATTTCAATCTACCGACTTGCTGAATCTAAAGAACAATTATTAGATCAATTTTATCAAGCTACGCCAACACAAACGTGGCTGTATTTAAAGTTTGTCTCTTCGATTCAGACATTGATTTGTGTATCAAGCGCAAATGCTCATGAAAACTGGTCAGAAGGTTTGTCTTTTAAAATTCCACAGAAGGATAAAAATTTTTTAAATGAACTTTTAAGCGGGCTTTTACCAGAAAGTTTACATAACTATTTAAAAAATAAATTTGGCGTTGAAAGAATTAAATTTCTGCCTTTAATCATAAAACAAAATATTGAGGGTCTTCTGATTTCAACTCAAGATATCGATGCGTTAACGGCTGAAGATTTTTCATTAATGAGCCTCGTTTATGCAAACTTAGTCCATGAGTCACTTCCTAAATTTTTAGATGTCGAAGATAGTTTGACTGGTTTTTACAACGATCTTTTTTACAAACGAATTTTAGATAAAGAAATAGACAGATCAAAAAGAACATTTTCACCACTGTCAGTGATTAAAATTAAAATAGACAAATTTTTAGAAATCGAAACTAGTTATGGAAGATCAGTTGCTGATGAAATTATTAAAAAAGTGGCCAATCAGATCAGGGCCACGAGCCGATTACCAGATTATATTTGTCGAACCGCTGAGAACGAATTTTCATTGGTGTTAATTAATTGCCACCGAAAGGGCGCAGCGCTTCGGGCTGAAAGGCTTCGTCAATCCCTAGAGCTTGAAAAGTTCTCAAAATCGGGTCTGCAAATTACGGTCAGTCAAGGTATCAGTGAATATCCGACGCTAACCAATACTATTCAAGAGTTGAATCAGTCTGCCTTCGATGCGATGAAATTTATTTCAGAAAAGGGTGGCAATAAAATCTGTATTTATAAAGCGCAAAGTGATCATCGCCCTGATTTTTCGGTGAACATATGACAGAACTTTTCCGCAGGACGTTTGCTGAAATTAATTTAGATCATTTAGCGCATAATTTTTTTGAAATTCAAAAGGTCGCAGGGCCTGATCGATTTCTTTGCCCGATGGTCAAAGCCAATGGTTATGGGCATGGGGATATTCAGATCGCAAAACATCTTGAAAAATGTGGGGCTGAAAATCTAGGGGTCTGTCTGATTGAAGAAGGTGCCTTGCTTCGGAATTCTGGTGTGCAGGCCAATATTTTAGTTTTTCGTGGATTTGATAAGTATGGTGCACAAAAGATATTAGATCACCGCATGACCCCCGTAATTAGTACTTGGGATCAAATTTTTTGTTTAGAGTTAATAGCTGATGATTCAATTTCAGTTCATTTAAAATTTAATACAGGGATGAATCGATTAGGTTTTAATCCTAATGAAGCGGAAAAATTATTTAATTATTTTAAAGCGTCGAAAAAATTAAAGCTAAAGGCAATTCTGAGCCATTTTTTCAATGGCGAGGATGCTTATTTGGAAAATGGCAATTCACAACGGCAGACTCAGAAAATGCAGGACTTGCTTAATTTTTTCAAACCTTTGAATGTCTATGGTCATTTATTAAATTCGGGCGGTATCGCAAGCCTTGCAAAAGTGAAAACTCAGACCGATCATTATTTACAAAAAAATAATTGGGGCTTTCGCCCAGGATTGGTGCTTTATGGTTATCAGCCGCAAAGTCACTTCAGCGAATTAAATTTAAAGCCAGTCATGAGTTTAAAATCTGTTGTGAATAACATTCGCGATGTCAAAATGGGCGAATCTGTTTCTTACGGCGCAAAGTGGGTTGCCGGAAGGGACTCTAAGGTGGCCGTCGTTCCGATTGGTTATGCTGATGGTGTGCATCGGTTGTTGTCAAATAAGGCGCACGTTTTATTTTCAGGTTGTCTTGTTCCAATTGTAGGCCGAATTTGCATGGATTTTTTAATGTTGGATGTGACCTCAGTCGTTGAAAAAGATCCAAACAAAAAATATGACGATGAAGAAGTTGTTCTTTTCGGTTACGATGAGAGCGGTCAATTTCTATCGGTTGAAAAATTTGCCGAGGCAGCACAATCAATCACATGGGAAATGTTAACATCTATTGGCGAACGGGTCCCTCGATTATTTAAAGGTGGAGCCGAACTATGAGCGCACAATGGGTTTTAAAAACTGCAAACAGCATGGATAAAATTTATTATTCGGTGAAAGAGAATATTAAAAATTTTATTTTATTGATAGGACAACTGACTTTGTTTGGTTATGACAGTTTAAAATTACTATTGGCACAGCCATATCGTTATGGTGAAATTTTAAAGCACATGGAATTTATTGGTAATCAATCTATTGGTATTATTGCATTAACTAGCGTTTTCACAGGTCTGGCGCTGTCATTTCAAGTTTATTTAGGTTTCAAATTAGTCAACGCGGTCAATCTTGTGGGGCCAACCGTGGCCTTGGGCATTACACGAGAACTAGGTCCAGTTTTGACCGGTCTGATTGTATCTGCACGTGCCGGTGGGGCCATGGCTGCGCGTCTGGGGACAATGCGAGTCAATGAACAAATTGATGCTTTAGATGTGATGGGTGTTAATACAAAACAGTATTTAATCGCTCCAAGAATTATTGCTGCGATTTTATGTATGCCTTTATTGACAGCCCTTTTTGATTTTATGGCTATGGTGGGCTGTTGGTTTTTATGTATACATATTATTGGATTAGACCAAGCAATATTTTTTGAAAAAATATCGCAAACTGTCGAAGTCTATCATATCAATGAAGGTCTTTTTAAAGGGACTATTTTTGGTTTACTCTTTTCTATTGTTTGCACATTTAAAGGTTATCATACAACGGGTGGTGCAAAAGGGGTGGGCGAGGCCACCAACCGCGGTGTCGTGATCAGTATGGTAAATATAATTATCATCGATTATTTTTTGATGAACTTGATTCGTATTTTTTACTTGATAACGGGCATGGGGGGAGTTTCTTAATCATGGAAAACTCGTATAAAGGTGAATTCGCAATCGAATTAATTGATATTAAAAAAAGTTTTGATGAAGGTAAGGATTTTGTTTTAAAAGGTATCGATCTTAAAATTCATCGCGGAAGCCTAACGGCTATCATTGGCTTCTCTGGCACCGGAAAATCAGTCATGTTGAAACATATTTTGGGTTTGTATAAGCCTACCTCTGGAAAAGTAGAAATTCTGGGCTGTGATTTGTCGACATTGAATAATAATGATTTAACAAAATTCAGATGCCATTTCGGAGTTCTTTTTCAAAGTGCAGCTTTGTTTGATGACATGACAGTACTTGAGAATGTGTGTTTTCCACTTGAAGAGCACCGTCGACAATTAAAAAAAGATCAAGTTATACAAATTGCACGTAATAAGCTAGAAATGGTCGGACTTGAGTCTAAGCATTTTGATAAATTACCCAGTCAAATTTCGGGTGGTATGCAAAAAAGAACGGGATTGGCCCGTGCCCTCGCCCTTGATCCAGAAATCTTAATATATGATGAACCAACGACAGGATTAGATCCCATTCTGACAGAAATGGTAGATAATTTAATTCTAGAGACGCACAAGTTGAATCAAGGGACGACATCGGTAATGGTGTCACATGATTTGGCTGCAGCATTTCGAATAGCTGATTTTATTGTTATGCTTGATACTGGTAAGGTTTTATTATCAGGAACTGCAGAAGATTTTTTTAAATCTGACATCGAATTGGTGAAACGTTTTGTTGATAAAGGAATGAAGCACTAAAAATTTCAGCATAGGATTTTCGAGATGGGTTTTTTAGGTACTGCAGAGTTTAAAGTCGGCGCAATGGTTCTTTCAATTGCAGGCCTTATTGCGTTCATGTCGATGCAAGTTAGTGACGATCCTAGCTATATGGGGCGCTCAAGAAAAGCATGGTTTTTACTACCCAATGCCAATGGTCTAGTTAAAGGTTCAGCAATCAGATCCGCAGGTATTCCTGTCGGAGCCATTAAAGAAGTCAGATTACAAGACGGGCAAGCACGCATTGATGTCACAATTAAATCTGATATTCCATTAACGCGTTCAGCTTCAGTCGAAATTCGTGCCAACGGAATTTTAGGTGACAAATATATCGAAGTCTATCCTGGGTCTCCCACAGATGCGGCTCTTGAAGATGACGGGCAAATTTTAAATGTCAAAAAAGGCGGCTCGCTAGACGATGTGATGGTTCAAGTTTCTGAAATCACAGGTTCATTGAAAGACGTTGCGAAAAATCTGAATGAATCAATGACTAATAACGGAACTAATCAACACATTCTGGGCCGCATCGTTTTAAACATTGAAAAACTCACAACTGATTTGACAGAAATGACATCTGAAAATAAAGATAAAATTGGTGAAATTGTTGATCAGGTTCACAATATCACCAGTACACTCGATGAAGTTGTCGGTGACGAGGGCGAGAACGGTTTCAAAAAAACCTGGAAAAACGCAATGGTTCGTATAGACAAATCACTTAAAAATATTGAAGAAATCACAGATAAAGTCAATCGTGGCGAAGGTACACTTGGAAAATTAATTTCAGATGAAAAAACAGCTGAAGATGTATCAAGCGCTATCGAAGGCATTAGCGGACTTGTTGATACAGCAAGCAACGTTTCGACAGGCGTCGATTTTAATGGGTATTATTTAAATGAAGTTGGC
>JAYVKY010000025.1:0-3534 GCA_043767965.1 Pseudobdellovibrionaceae bacterium | reverse complement strand
AGTTTGATTTCAACGTCAACGCCAGCAGATAGATCAAGTTTCATCAACTGATCAACTGTTTGTTGAGTTGGCTCTAAAATATCGAGCATACGTTTATGTGTTCTGATTTCGAATTGCTCACGAGATTTTTTATCAACGTGCGGAGAACGCAAAACAGTGAAACGATTGATACGCGTAGGAAGTGGGATCGGTCCCGCAATCTTTGCGCCAGTACGTTTAGCTGTCTCGACAATTTCTTTCGTCGACTGATCTAATAGCTTGTGATCAAAGGCCTTAAGCCTGATTCTTATTTTTTGACTTTGCATTTTTTTACCTCTTCAAGTCCGCCAAAACCTTTTTCCGCATGAAAGCAAGTCGCCTTATGAAAAAACGGAGATTTCCGTAACTTTAAAACTGAAGGTGTAATATGTCTGAGGAAATAATTGGAGTCAATAGATAAAATAAAAAATATTGACTTAGTTTATCGGCCTAATTTTTGTAAGACTTCTGCCTTGATCTTGGGCGGGACCGGGGAATACTCATGAAAATTCATACTGAAAAATGCTCGACCTTGAGATAAACTACGAATATCTGTGGCATAACCGAAAAGCTGAGCCAAAGGCACTTCTGCGAGGATCAGCTGACCCCCTTGTAATTTAGAGGTCATATTCAGTATCTTGCCACGACGCGAATTTAGATCGCCGACAATGTTCCCTACGAAATCATCTGGACAATTCACTTCAAGCTTAAACACTGGCTCAAGCAAGATGGGCTCGGTCTTTTTGATGGCCTCGCGAAATGCCAATGAGGCCGCCGCCTTACAAACTATTTCGTCTGTCATTTGTGGCCGGCTTGAAATTGAATCTAATGAAATTTTTAATCCTACCATTGCGTAACTTGCTATGGGACCAACCTCGGCCCCCTCACGCAGACCATTCTCACACGCTTTAATCCATTGCTGAGGGGTCTCTTTGCATGGCTGTAAATTCGTTGAAAATTTAATTCCTTCAGAGGGATGTATGGGCTCGATTGTAATCTTGACCTGCGCAAATTTCTCTTCACCAGCGAGCATCCGCTGAAAAATAAAATCTATCGATACTGCGCCAGATAAAGTTTCACGGTAAGCCACCTGAGGACGGCCCACATTCGCTTGGATTTTATATTCACGGTTAAGTCTATCTATCAAAATATCTAAGTGTAATTCACCCATTCCGGATAATAACATCTGCCCCGTCTCGGGATCATTACGAAGCCTGCACGATGGATCTTCCCTTTCAAGTCGACGCAGACCTTCAATCATTTTCTCTTGATCCGCAGATGATTTCGCCTCGACAACAACTGCTATAACTGGCTCTGGAAAAGTAATTGATTCAAAAACAACTTGTCTTGACGGATCACACAACGTGTCGCCAGTAGTTGTAAATTTCAAACCAATAATTGCTCCTATGTCACCGGCATTAAGCTGATCAACTTCTTCACGAGAATTCGCATGCATTTTCACAATTTTTTGAACACGCTCTTTTTTTTCGGTGCGTGGATTTAATAATTGTTCGCCCACTTTAATTTGACCTGAGTAAACTCGAATATACGTCAAGGAACCTGCAAATGGATCATTCGCTAATTTGAAAGCAAGCGCAGCTGCTGGCTCGTCAAAAGAAGTTCGACAGATAACTTTCATATCTTCTTTAACTGGATTCATCCCTTCAGGGGGTGATGCATCCAGGGGACTTGGTAAATAATCAATAACTCCGTCAAGCAATTGCTGAACGCCTTTGTTTTTAAAGGCTGCTCCGCAAAATACAGGGAACACTTTAAGTTCAATTGTTCCCTTACGCAAAGCAGCCTTTAATTCTGCAATCGTCGGAGTTTCTCCGTTTAAATATTTTTCAATCAGCGCATCATCGAGTTCGCAAATTTTTTCGATCATCTTTGCGCGCTCTAATTCAAAAATTTCTTTTAAGTTTTTTGGGATTTCAATTTCAGTAAACTCATGATCAGCGCCAGATTTCCAAATATATCCTTTGGATTCTATGAGATCACAAACCCCTAAAAATTGATCTTCAGCACCAATAGGAATTTGAACTTTGATAGGGTTTACTTCAAGTTTTGTTCGTATAGTTTCGAAACTCATTTCGAAATCTGCTCCGACACGGTCCATTTTATTAATAAAACAAATTCTAGGAACTTTATACTTGTTTGCCTGATGCCACACAGTTTCAGATTGTGGCTCTACACCATTCACTCCATCAAAAACAGCAACGGCGCCGTCAAGAACGCGCAATGAACGTTCAACCTCGATAGTAAAATCAACGTGCCCCGGAGTATCTATAATATTAATACGATTGTTTTTCCACGAAGCCGTGGTCGCTGCAGAAGTGATTGTAATGCCACGCTCTTGCTCTTGTGGCATCCAGTCCATGGTGGCTGCGCCATCATGAACTTCACCAATTTTATGACTTTTACCTGTGTAAAAAAGAATTCGCTCGGTTGTTGTTGTTTTACCGGCATCAATGTGAGCCATGATGCCGATATTTCGAACATTTTTTAAATCAGCTTCAGTTTTAATTATAGGAGCTGACATTAGATTGTATTCACTTTAGTAGCTAAATAATTACCAGTTATAGTGAGCGAATGCTTTATTTGCATCAGCCATTTTATGGACTTCTTCTTTTTTCTTAATCGCGTTACCACGATTATTATAAGCATCCAAAAATTCACCAGCTAAACGTTTTGCGAAATCTTTTTCACCACGCGCACGTGAAGTCTCGATCAACCAACGCATAGCCAAAGCTAAACGACGAGAAGGGCGAACATCAACGGGTACTTGGTATGTTGATCCACCCACACGACGCGAGCGAACCTCAATAGATGGTTTTACGTTTTCTAAAGCTTTTCTCATGACAGTCACTGAATCTTCACCAGTAACTTTTCCGTTAAGTTCGTCTAGAGCTCCGTAGAAAAGTTTTTGCGCCGTACTTTTTTGACCACGTAACATGATCTTATTAATAAACTTCGCAATAACGATATCTTTGTGAACTGGATCTGGAATGATTTCTCTTTTAAATGTTCTACTACGACGTGACATAAATTCCTCTTAATATATTCTATATTGTTGTTTTTAGATCTACTTCTTAGGTCGTTTCGCGCCGTATTTAGAACGACTGCGCAAACGTCCGTTAACACCTTGTAAATCAAGTGTACCGCGAACGATATGGTAACGAACACCCGGAAGATCTTTAACACGACCACCACGAATCATAACAACGCTATGTTCCTGTAAATTGTGTCCAACACCTGGAATATACGAAATAACTTCGAATCCATTTGATAAACGAACTTTGGCAACTTTACGTAAAGCTGAGTTAGGTTTTTTTGGAGTCGTTGTATACACGCGAGTACAAACGCCACGTTTTTGTGGACATTGTGCCAAAGCTGGCGATTTAGTTTTGTTCTTTTGAACACTGCGCTCTTTTTTGATGAGCTGGTTAATTGTAGGCACTGTTAGCTTCTCCTGTTTCTGTTTTCTTCAGATATTTTTGAGATTCAAAATCTCGT
>JAYVKY010000024.1:0-3961 GCA_043767965.1 Pseudobdellovibrionaceae bacterium | reverse complement strand
ACTGGCTCCTTCAAGCTTAAGGCTTCCGAGCGGGTGAGGATTCACAGATAATGATTCAATTTTTTTTAAAATAATCAGGCGTTCTTTTTTAGGAACATCAACAAGGTCTTTCAGGGATGATTTAGACCATTCAATTTTAAATAAGGCCATCGGCCTTCAACTTTTTCAGAACAGTATCCATACTTAGGCGGGGCTCCTTTGATCTTTTTTTGATGTCTCTAAGGTCTTCATCCAGTTCTGAGAAATATGCGGACAAGGCTTCGTTGACGATATCAGAAACCGAAGTATCGCTTTCGGCAGCGTGAACTCTGGCGGCTTTGTGTAATTCAGAATCGACATAAATTGTAGCTTTTTTAAGTGCACCCATTGTAATAACCTCTGAGTACAGCATAGCAGTTTTGCCGCAAAAAGGCAATACCTTAATTATTCCACATGATCAACGCATAAATAAAAATTATCGGCAAATATTTTTTAATACTGTCGATAATGGCTACAATTTTGGGTGCCTGCGGTCATATGAGCGGCTACAATGACGAAGGCTGCAAAGTTGGAAAACCGTGCGCCATGGAATCTAAAGACGGCAAAAAAACTGAATGCGAAGACTGTAAAAATACAAAATAATATACACGGTTTTATTTTATATTAGTTATTTCAATATCTTATATAAAATCAAACGATTGATTAAATATCGTGACATAATTCAAACAGTTGTTTAAATTATGTCGCATGTCTGGAAAAAAACTTGAACCAAAACACGGTATAAAATCCGAAGCAAAACATTGCTTATTGCAAGCTGCTGCAAAATTGTTTTCAAAATTGGGTTTAGAAAACACATCGACACGGGATTTAGCCCGAGAATCGAAAGCAAATATCTCGCTCATATCATATCATTTTGGTGGTAAAGAGGGGCTTTATAAAGAAGTCTTACGCGAATTCGCATTAGAAATTCAAAATACAATGCAGCCCTTATTAGACGAATTTCAAAAAGTTGAAATGACCAAAGAATTTTTCAAGAAAGAAATTTCTTTAATTATTCAGAATATGATTTTAATGCGTCAAAAACACCCTGAAATTTGTCAGATTATAAGTCGTGAAAAAGCAAATGGACTGCCCTTGTCACGGGATGTTCATGAAGAAATTTTTTATCCCTTAGAAAAAAGATTTATTCAATCATTTGAATTAGCACAAGCGAAAAATATTGTTCGGAACGATATTCATGCGGGGTTGTTTTTTATTTGTATGTCAGAAGGTCTTTTTGGTTTTTATGAAATAATGGATTGCAAAACCAGTTTACAAAAAGACTGTGAACAATTCATGAACGCAGAATTATTAAAGAATCAAATTTTGAATATTTATTTAAACGGAGTTCTATTATGAAAAAAATAATTTTAGGTTTGTTAATTTTAGCGCCGTTATTGCAGGCCTTAACTATTGACGAATATCTTTTGATTGCGAAAACTAAAAATCCACTTTTTAAAGCTTATGATTTATCTATCGAGGCTGCGGGTGACAAAATAGACTCTGCGGATCTAGAGTTATCACCAGTTCTAACAGCTGGGTATTTAAAGGCGAAGGACAAATCCCAACCCAGTATGATTGCTTTAGGCGAACGAACAATGGATCAGTATTCGCTCGGGTTGGCTAAAAAATTTTTTACTGGAACTGCTGTAAAAATCGAAGCTTTAAATAATGATTATAAAAACGAACGCGCTTTGATTTCGGGTTTTGATCAATATTCCTCAGGCTCCGTGGGCATAACCGTTTCGCAGTCATTGTGGAAAGATTTTCTTGGGTCTGGGACAAGGACTAAAATTGATCGTCAAAAAGCATCAGCAAAAATTGAAGTGTCTGCAGTAGAACTGCAGCGTCGAAGCTTTTTAATTCAACTTGAAGGCGATTATTGGGATTATGCTGTTGCGGCAGAGAATTTAAAATTAAAAAAATCAAATCTTGAGCGCGCCCAAAAAATGGAAAAATGGACAATGAATCGAGTCTCAAATGGGATCAGTGACCGGGCAGATCTGATGAATATCAAAGCTTTGTCTGCATTAAGATTTTTAGAATTTCAAACTGCAGAAGAAGAACTCAAAAATCAAAAAATTAAATTTAGGGAAAATTTAGGTTTATCAGAAGGTGATGCGACACCTGAAATGAATGGTGATATGTCTGAATCTAGAACCTACATTAAAGATTTACTCAAACAAAGAAATATTGTCAGTTTGGAATCTGAAATTGCAAAATATGAATCTGATACAAAATTATATGCTTCAAATGAAATAAATGACAGCCTTCGTCCGGATTTATCGGTTTTTGGCAGTTATGCAACAACATCATTTAACCGCGATCGAACAACGGCGTTAGATAAAATAACTGATGGTGATTATCCCAAAAGTACAATAGGTGTTAATTTCAGTTGGGTTTTCGAAACTGACGCCAAATCTGGTCTGCGTAATTCAGCGTTGAAAGAATCATTAGCAGCCAAATTAAAGTCTGAAAAAAAATCTGCTTTGTCTGTCAATGCCTGGCAAGAGTTACTGCGCAAATATGAATTAACTCAGAAAAATGTTAATTCACTTGAACAGATTGCTCGTTTTCAGCGTGAGCGTTCAAAAGCAGAACAGGATAAATTTTTAAAGGGTCGAACAGTCACAGCAAACGTTGTGACTGCAGAAACAGATGCTGCCGAAGCAGAGGTTACGTTGTTAAAGGCAAAAGCAGGACTTAAAAAAGTAGAAACCTCCGCCTTAGTATTTATTTCACATGACGAAAAATAAGAGGAATTAATTCAATGAATTTAGCAGAGCTATCAATCAAGCGACCGGTTTTTATTACATGTTTAATGGCATTACTTATTGTTCTTGGATTAATGTCCTACAAAAAAATGCCAGTGGATCAGTTTCCGGATGTGACATTCCCGATTGTTTTTGCAGAAATTGCGTATCCAGGGGCCTCGCCTGTGGATGTCGAACGACAAATTTCAAAAATTGTTGAAGATGAAGTTTCAAGTCTATCAGGTCTTGAAACAGTCTCTTCATATAATTATGATTCTGTTGCTATTATTGTGATTAAATTTAAGCTGGGTATTGATATCAAAGAGGCCGAGCAACAGGTGCGTAACCGAATTCAAAATGTAAAAGCCAGATTTCCATCAGATGCGAAGGATCCTGTGATTCGCAGATTCGATCCCGCAGATCAACCGATTTTAACAATTGCATTGAATTCAAAAATGAATGCGGCTGATTTATATGATGTTGCAAATGAAAAAGTAAAACCGCTCTTAGAGAGAATCAATGACGTAGGCCTTGTTCGCATCGTTGGCGGGCAGAAAAAAGAGATTAAAATTTTAGTCGATAAAAATAAATTGCAAGAATATCAACTCTCTATGATTCAAATTGCAAAAAAAATAGAAGATATTGAAGTTATAGAAGAAATAATTTCGCCTTTCGATTTGCAAAAAGCAGACGAATTGTTTATTACTAATGTTATTATCGGAATTCAGCCTATTACAAAATATCGTAAAAAAGAGTTTGGAACTTGGCTGTCGGAACAATTGTTGGAAAAGCTAAATGCTATGATTGAATCTTAATTCAGAATAGGATTTTCCGGAGCATTAGACCAAATAAGATAATCTCCGCCCAATTCTACAATTTTTTCCTTCCAGAAATGCGCAGATGATTTTCCCAGAATTTTATTTTTATACACATTCTTGGTCAAAATCCATGAATTAGCCTGCATCTCAGTTTCTAATTGCTCGGCGTCCCAACCGGTATAGCCTAGAAAGAAGCGGATGTTTTTTTTCTTTATGACTCCGTTATTGATTAGGTCTTTGGTAAAATCAAAATCCCCGCCCCAAAATATTCCATTGGATATTTCGATGCTATTCGGAATTAAATCAGGAATGTTATGAATGAAATACAGATTATCCTGTTCAACGGGACCACCGTTATAAATTTTAAAATCG
>JAYVKY010000023.1:0-4428 GCA_043767965.1 Pseudobdellovibrionaceae bacterium | reverse complement strand
CTAAGCGATCAGTTAATTTTGAATATTCTTGGTCGAGCATTTTCTGCAGTCTTGAATCACAAACGTATCTGCCTGATTTTTCTTTACCATATATGACATCACTAAATGTCATATCATAGGCCGAGATTGTAAGCGCCACAGTTTGAGAGGCTTTGCCAGCTTGAAAAAAATGCCTAGCGACTTCTTGGCCAGCTCCGATTTCAGCGAAGGATCCGTAATATTGGGCATCCAAGTTTATATCAAGAGCTTTTTCAAGAATAGTTTGTTGTCGTTGAGTTTGTTTCAATTAAAAAATCCTTTAATTATTTTTGTGTATTTTGATTTTTTGTGTCGATTTGATGCTCAGATTTAATCCAACCGGTTAAGGCCAGGCTCATCGCTTTTTCAACAGGTAGGTCGACGGGGGTAACGAAATCTTTATCCATCAGCAAAGTGTATCCACCAAGGCCATAGCTCATCGGAATATAAACCGCCATTTTTTCAGACCCCAAATCAATGTTTAACTGAAGATCTGAAAAATCTTCGCGTGTGACAAGGCCCAAGGCGGAAAGATTCGGGCTAATTTTGACTAAGACTACTTTTTTGAGTGAATTTTGATTTTGACCTTTCGAAAATAAATTCATTAAATCACGAAGCGGAGAATAAACAACTTTCACCAGAGGAATTTCAGTCAACTTTTCTTGAATTCGTTGCATCAGCGCAGCTGTGAGTAAATTATTAAGTAGTAACCCCAAAATAAAAATCAGTATAATCGTGGCCAAAAAACCATAGCCAGGAAAGTAAGCATTCTCTGGCAAAAGACGCCTTAGGAACTGGCCCAATAAATTTTCAACGATGCTAACTCCGGCGTAAACGATATAAATTGTCAATGCAAGAGGCAAAAATGAAACTAAACCGCTAAAGAAAATGACTTTAATTTTTTTCATACAACACTATGATTCACAACGCCAAAACATTCGTCAAGTCTGATTGAGTTTCGATTAAAACTTGTCAGAAACTTTAAAAAAAGCTAATACTCACTCGTAAATAATATATTCAACAACAAAAAGGAGTCAAAATGACTAAACTTGTATCTTTATTAATTGTAATCGCCGCCGCAGTTTCAGTATCTGCTCAAGAGCGTTTCGAATTTGGTATCGGTGCCGGAACTTCGCACCCTTTTGCGGGAAATGCTTTTAAAGATTCGGCTTCAACTGGCGATGCCCAGCAATACTGGTTAGGTTATTCATTCGATAAAAATTTAGGTTTAGAAATTGGCTTAGATAATTTTAATTTTGATAAATCAAATATTAAAAACCAATTAATTTCATTAGCAGGAACATATCGTTTTGTGCCACAAAGTTGGGTTCATCCAATTGCAAAATTAGGTTTAGGTTCGGCAAGTTCAAAGAATGTATCTGAAGATAAACATTCAGGTCTTGGTGCAAAATTAGCAGTAGGTATTGAAGCCGATTTTAAATATATCTCTTTAGGTGCATTGGCTAACTGGGTTTACGCTGATAAAACAATTGGTACTTTAACAACAGATGAGAAAATTTCGCATGCTCAAGCGATTATTCCAGCATTGTTTTTAACTGTGCATAATGGTTTAGAAGAAGAACAGAAATCGGCTCCGGTTGCTGTCGCGGCACCAGTTGTTAAAGCTGATGGTGATGGTGATGGCGTCATTGATGAAGATGATAAATGCCCGAACACAGCTGCAGGCGTAGTTGTAAACGCTATTGGTTGCTCTGAAAAAGAAAAAGCTTCAGTAAAATTAAACGTTGAATTTTTATCTGGCAAGGCGGTTATTGATTCTAAGTATGATTCTGAAATTCAAAATTTAGCATCTTTTATGGCAAAATTTTCTTCAACTAAAGTCGAAATTGCAGGTCATACTGATAATGCAGGAAGCGCAAAGACGAATACGACTTTATCGCAAGCACGTGCGGAAGCTGTTAAAGCGGCTTTAGTTAAAAACGGTATTGATGCTGGTCGCGTAACTGCAAAAGGTTACGGTTCATCGCAGCCAATTGCCGATAATAAAACAAAAACAGGAAAAGCAACGAATCGTCGTGTTATGGCTGAAATTTCTATTGAAACCGAGAAGATAAAATAATTTATTTTTTTGTTTCCTAAATTGAGACAACGAATTTTATATTTTGTCTCGAAACAAATAAAAAAAGCAGCACCAGCTGCTTTTTTTATTTGTTTATCTCAATATAGATCTTAAGTTCTTGGACGAAAGTCCGATAAAATGACTATGAAAACACACAGTACGTTGCATATATCTTTGTTTGTTTCGTTGGTATTTGGTTCAAGTGCATTGTTGGCTCAGCAATCAAATGTTAGACCGAACGAGTACATCATTAAAATGAAGTCTCAAGCGCCAGGTCCACAATCGGCAGGCCAACAGAAATCAACAACTGATAAGGCTATCCGAATTCTGTCTGCACTTGGTAAAGATGTTGAAATTAAAAAAGCATTTTCAAGCGCAAGCATGGTTCATTTGAAAACAAGTTCGAAAGCCAAGGTTGAGTTCTTAAAAAATCATCCAGATGTCGAATTTATCGAACCTAATTATTTGTTATCGATCGATCCCAAAGACGTACAACCCTTAGGTGTACCACCAAGTTCAACAGATAATTACACCCAATCGTATTCATCTGTTCAGGCCACACAGGCTTGGGCTATCGAAAAACCTTATAATCATGCGACTGCAAAAACAATTGTTGCCGTTATTGATACAGGGCTTGATATGACCCATGGGGTTTTTGCTGACTCGCATTCGATTTGGACCAATACAGCCGAACTTAATGGTCTGCCTGGGGTTGATGATGATCATAATGGTTACATCGATGATATTCATGGTTGGAATTTTGTGACTGGCAGTTCAAGTATCTATGATGACGCTGACCATGGTACGCATGTCTCGGGAATTATATTAGGAGTTGGGCAAGATATTTTAAGTTATCCTGTGCGCGAATCGCGAATAACGATTATGCCACTTAAATTTTTAGATGGTTATGGTTCAGGAAGTACTGCCGATGCCGTGGCGGCCATCGATTATGCAATCTATAACGGAGCCAAAGTCATTAACAATTCATGGGGTGGGCCAAGTTATTCAAGGGCACTTCATGAGGCCTATACAAGCGCATATAATCACAGTGTTGTTATCGTCAGTGCCGCGGGAAATAGTGGCGAAAATATTGATTCAATACCGATGTATCCGGCAGCTTTAGATACGCCAAGTAATATCACAGTTGCTGCAACTTCAGATTCAGATGCAAAAGCTTCGTTTTCAAATTACGGTACAGGTTTAGTTCAAGTCGCAGCCCCTGGTGTTGCAATTATTAGTACAGTGCCAGGAAGTTGTTCAAGCCCTGGCTGTTACCAGATGATGTCAGGGACTTCGATGGCCGCACCATTTGTGGCAGGTCTTGCAGCCTTGGTTATTCGTGAAGCGCCGCAATTATCTGCCTATCAAGTCAGGGGCATTATTACGTCCCAAGTTGATATCGTAGCAGGTCTTGCAACACGCGTTCAAACCTCTGGGCGAGTGAATGTTTTAAAAGCCATACAAAGTGCGATATCAAACGTATCAACGACGAATTGGGCACCGTCCTATGTTGCTTCTTATAAAGCTGACTCAAGGTCTATAGCTTCAGATTCGCCATCAGCAAAAGCAGGCTGCGGCATGGTCAGTGAAATTGGGGCCGCAAGTGCGTCAGGTACTGGTGGGTCATCAATCGCCGATTTAATTCTTATTTTTTCTGTGATTTTAATACCAGTGATATCGGTAGTTGTTTTATCTAAAAAGAAACTCATCACCGCAAATGTTCGAGGTTATCAGCGCAAATTTGAACGTTTTAATCTTACAAAAGAAATTGCGATTAAAGTGGGTGACCAAGTCATACAGTCCGTTTCAGATTCATTATCTGTGGGTGGTTTGTCATTTCAAAATCAAATGAATTTTGAAAAAGGTCAAAAAATTAAGGTGCAAATCGAGGGGCATCAAGAAGATATCGATGCGGAAATTGTTTGGTGCAGTCAGAAGAATTCTTTTGGGGTCAAATTTTTAACTTTAACTGAAAATTTACAAACTCAAATAGGGTTTTGGACAACAGGAATGAATCCGGCTTAATATTTATAACAAAATTCCTTTTAAAAACAAATTGGCTACTGTGAAATAAATAATGACGCCAGTTACGTCAACAATTGTGGCCACCGCCGGAGCAGACGCTGCCGCTGGGTCAAGTTTGAGCCTACGTAATAAAAAGGGTAACATCGACCCAGTAATAGTTCCCCATAGAACAACTCCTAAAACTGAACAGCCCACAGCCATAGCGATATAACCATAATGCTCACCGTACATGGTGTCTCTCCAGGGCCAAAAATAAATTCGAAATAATCCAATTATGCCTAGGCATCCGCCTAAGCATAATCCAG
>JAYVKY010000022.1:0-2167 GCA_043767965.1 Pseudobdellovibrionaceae bacterium | reverse complement strand
AGGCCCAAATAGCCTGCTTTGTACTTTTTTTTGTTGATTTGTTCTATCATTTTTTACGACCTTTATTTTTATGTATTTTTGATAATTCATTAATTACAGATTTAGCAGCTAATTGTTCTGCGACTTTTTTACTATTCCCTACTGCTGAAACGAGATCAAGACCCGTCACCAATACAGAGACTTCAAATTCTGGTTTGTGTGATGGGCCCGTTGTTGATAACAGTTCGTAATTTGGCGTTCCTAATTTCATTTTTTGCGTTAATTCCTGCAGTCTTGTTTTATAATCTTTCTCAAATTCAAGATCTGGTTTAATTTGTTCAATGTCGACAGAGAATTCAGATACTAAGTATTTTTTAACTAGACTAAATTCGGCATCTAAATAAAATGCCCCGATGAGTGCCTCGTAGACAGAGGCCAAAAGACGTGGTTTTAAATGTGATTCTTGTTCTTTTTCACCTGGACCCAAAATTAAAAAATTTTGCAGGTTAATTTTTTGAGCTTTCATCGCTAAAATTTCTTGATTTATAAGGCTTGCTCTTTTTTTAGATAAGGACCCTTCCGTGTCGTTGGGGCTTTGAATCATTAAATTTTCAGCTATCACTAAACCTAAAACAGCATCGCCCAAAAATTCGAGGCGTTCATTGTGCACTTGGTTTTTATTTTCAGCGATACAATAGCTTTTATGTGTTAAGGCATGTTCAATTAATTTTTTATTTTTAAATTCGTATTTAAAATATTTTTCGATATATTCTGTTATTTTTATCATATTGATGTTTTTCACTGAACACCCGTCGCCAAAATGACGGCCAATAAATGACCTTCAGAATTTTCAGTTTCGAAACCTGTTATTTGAACAGAGACTTCAGTACCAATATATTTTTCTTTATCTAATAAATTTGTAATCTGAACAGGCCAGTAATGATTTGTTAAACCATCTAAATTTTTTGATGGTTTGTTCAAAATAAGGGCTTTCTGAATTGTACCAACTTGCTTTAAACCTTCGGACTGAAATCGATGTAAACTTAAATCACGTAACTTGGCTGCGCGTTCTTTACGAACATGAAAATGAATTTGAGGCAATGTCTGTGCACGTGTTCCGACACGCTCACTATATGGAAAAACATGTAATTTTGTCCAAGGCGTTTGTGCCAAATTTTTATAGGTATTTTCGAACTGTTCGTCAGTTTCTGTAGGAAATCCAGCAATGACATCCATTCCAATAAACACATTATTAACTTTTGATGATATTTTTTGCAATGCAGATATAACTTGTTGTTCGTTATATTTTCGTTTCATTTGATGTAAGACATCTGTATCAGCGCTTTGTATGCTCATATGAAAATGCGGACAAAGTCTTGAATCAGAATACATATCCAAAAGGCGATCTGTTACCTCAATAGGCTCAAGCGAAGACAATCTGATACGTGGAATTTTTGTTTTCAATAAAATAGTTTCAATTAGATCTTCTAAAGATTTTTTTTGATCATTTTGATTATCCTCATAATCACCTATATGCACACCTGTTAAGACAACTTCTTTAAAATTTGCTTGTTCAAGTTGAAAAATACGCTGTACAAGATCAGCAATTGGTATCGAACGGCTTTTGCCCCGCGCATAGGGTATGATACAAAACGAGCAAAAACTATTACAGCCATCTTGTATTTTTAAAAAACTTCGTGTGTGGCTTTGTTCAAGCCCACCGCCCATTTCAAGATCTTCTTTTTTAAAAATATTAGATTTAAAAGTTTTCTGTTTAAGTTCACCTTTAAAATATTTATTTAATAAATCTGGTAAAATTCCTTTATGTGAATTGGCCACAATTAAATCGGCCCCTGGCAGGTTTTCAAAGGCACCTGTATCAACTTGTGCTGAGCAACCCGTAACAACAATTGTCGAAAATGGCTGTATTGATTTAATTTTACGAATCGTACGAACAGCTTCTTTAGTGGCTTCAGCCGTAACTGCGCATGTATTTAACACATGGATTTCGGCTTTGTTTCTTTCGATATGTGATAACAACGAAAACCCATTTGCCGACAGATTTTTTTGAATTAAACCCGAGTCATAGGTATTTACTTTGCAGCCGAAGGTATGAACAACATAATTTTTATTTTGACTTAAACTTTGATCCATCCGCCCCCCAATAAAATATTTTGGTTTCGGTAAA
>JAYVKY010000021.1:0-5591 GCA_043767965.1 Pseudobdellovibrionaceae bacterium | reverse complement strand
TTGGCATTCGAAGACGCTTATCTGTGTTGCCATATTGATATTTTCAGGGATGAATGCACAATCAGTGACCTGAACGAAAGCCTCAGATCCAGTGGAAGGTCACTTAAGGCCGAACTTAATTTACTCGTCAGGCAACTCACTGGCGAAGATCCGCCGCAACGAATATTTAATTGTTAGATTGATGTCAGCAGCACTTAAATCATTATTTTTCATAATGTATTTTGCAAGTTCTTGAAATGGAAAGGCTGGCCCAATCAGCCAATTTTTACTCAAAATTCTATTTGCGACTCTTAGATAAAATTCATTATTAACTGTACATGCTAAAAACCATGTTTTATCTGAATCTTGTCGTTTAAAAAATGACAGCTCAGTTTGCTGGTCCAGCTGCCGATTCGTTTTATTTAAAGCTCTAATTAGTTCGAAATATTCTGTTTGTAGTTCATCGCGAATATTCATAACCGGATTCAATGCAAAAAATGAAATTCTTTTGAATTGGACTAGTTTTTTCTAGGTGTGTTCTGTCCTCCGAGATTCGAATTTCAAATCAGAGTCCAGTGATTTATTTGTCATAAATTAAAAGCCGATCAATACGACATGGAATACCAAAAACGACTAAAATTTATCGAATATATCAAAAAAAATTTTATCGTTCAAAAGGAGGAAACAATCGTTTTTTATTTCAAAAATTATGATGAATTAGACTTAGTGGCCGCGCAAAAAATTAGGTCTGTCATTGAGAACTCTGAGTACCATATAAGCCGTGACGAATTAAAATTAGGAAAATGCATTTTATCTGATACGTTTGGTGCTGTCGATTTTGATCAAAAACTTGATTTTAGTTTTTTGATCTTTTTAAAGATTGGTTTTGTTTAAAGTTCTAATCAATTCAAAATATTCTGTTTGTAGTTCATTGCGATTGTTCATGAAAAAAACAGGTGCAAAAACTAAATTCATATGGCCAAGGTTAAAAGATAGAATAGCAATAGTGCCAATCCGGATATCGGCTATCAGCAACAGCTAAAAATCACAGCAACGCGGCGACTCTTAAGCGAACAAATTTGACGATAACCTGCGGTCTATGTAGCCTGAATGGGTCATCAAAAATTAAATATTTTTCGGCTGCAACCAGCAGCAAGAAAGTGAAATCATCATGATCGAATCAACTTCAGCAGAAACTCCAAAACAAAAACTCACAATCCGCAGGCTTAAAGATTTACAAACCTTAGTTGGTCTTTCGAAACGTCGGGGATTTGTTTTTCAATCGTCAGAAATTTATGGTGGGCTGGGCAGTTGTTGGGATTACGGCCCGTTGGGTTCGATCATGAAAATGAATGTCAAGCGTGCTTGGTGGAATGCGATGACCAGGCGATCTGATATTGTTGGCCTTGATGCCGCAATTTTAATGCACCCCACAGTTTGGAAAGCGTCAGGCCACATCGATGGGTTTTCTGACCCGTTGGTTGATTGCAAAGATTGTAAAACACGTTTTCGCGCAGACAACACGGATTCATATTTAAATAAAAAACAATGCCCGCAGTGCGGATCAAAAAATTTATCTGAAGAACGTCAATTTAATTTAATGTTCAAGACCCACATGGGCCCGCTGGAGGACACCAGCGCAGTTGTGTACTTACGCCCCGAAACAGCGCAAGGGCATTTCGTGAACTTTCAAAATTGTCAGCAATCCAGCCGTTATAAAATCCCATTCGGCATTGCTGCGATCGGAAAATCTTTTCGAAACGAAATCACACCCGGAAATTTTATTTTCAGAACACGTGAATTTGAACAAATGGAGATGCAATATTTTGTAAAACCCGGAACTGATGAAAAATACTTTACCGAGTGGAAAGAAAATCGAAAAAAGTTTTATCTGAAACACGGAATCCGCGAAGAAAATTTAAAATTCAAAGACCATGAAAAGCTGGCGCACTACGCGCGCGCTGCGGTCGATGTTGAATATCAATTTCCGATGGGATTTTCTGAACTTGAAGGTATCCATAACCGTTCAGATTTTGATTTAACTCAGCATCAAAAATTTTCTGGTAAAAATTTAGAATATTTTGACGAGGCAAATAAAGAAAAATTTATTCCCTATGTGATCGAAACAGCAGTGGGTTGTGATCGTTTGTTTCTTGCTTTTATGTGTGATGCCTACCGCGAAGAAGTCACCTTGATGACTGACGAAGCCGGAAAGGTCACAGAAGATATTCGTGTTGTACTAGGGTTGCATCCGGATATTGCTCCGGTAAAGGTTTGCGTTTTACCGCTTTCAAAAAAAGATGAATTATCAACTCCTGCAATGAAGTTACGCGATCAGTTGGCGGAAGATTTTGATGTCCAATACGACGAAACCGCGTCCATCGGTAAACGTTATCGTCGGCAAGACGAAATCGGAACACCGTTTTGTGTGACTTACGATTTTGAAACAATCAATGATCAGGCGGTGACCGTTCGTCATCGTGATAAAATGAGTCAAGAACGAATTCCAATTTCAGAATTGAATCAGTATATCGCTATTCAGCTGAAACAATTTTAAGTTAGAATTATTTTTTTAAAGGATAACAAAAATGTCTGAACAAAATAAAATAGCAAGACCCGAGAAATTCGTTTATTTTTTTGCGGCAGGCGAAGCCGATGGAAATGCTTCGATGAAAAGTGTTCTTGGGGGTAAAGGCGCAAACTTGGCTGAAATGACGGCGATTGGTCTACCGGTGCCCCCGGGGTTTACAATTTCGACAGATATTTGTACGCATTTTTTTGCCGAAGGCGGAAAACTTCCGGAATGGGTCAAGGCGGATGCAATGACTGCTTTATCCCGCGTTGAGAAAAAAATTGGAAAAAAACTAGGTGATGCAAAAAACCCTTTGCTTGTCAGTATCAGGTCAGGTGCGCGCTCTTCGATGCCAGGTATGATGGATACGATATTAAATTTAGGTCTGAATGATCAAACGGTCGAGGGCTTAGCGGCATCTTCAAATAATTCGCGTTTTGCCTGGGATTCTTACCGTCGCTTTATTCAAATGTATTCGGACGTTGTGATGGGAATGAATTCATCCTTGTTAGAAGTCACATTAGAGGACATAAAGGCCGAAAAAGGCATTCATAGTGATACAGATTTGTCAGCTGAGGATCTTAAAAAATTAGTTTTTAAATTCAAAGACATGGTTAAACAAATGACCGGGCAAAATTTTCCGTCAGATCCATTCGAACAACTTTGGGGGGCAATCAGTGCTGTCTTTCACAGTTGGAACACACCACGCGCAATTACGTATCGCGATTTGCACAATATCCCTGCCAGTTGGGGAACGGCTGTGAACGTGCAAGCGATGGTCTTTGGTAATTTGGGTGATGATTCAGCCACGGGTGTGGCCTTTACCAGAAACCCCAGTACTGGCGAGAATAATTTCTTCGGTGAATTTCTCGTCAATGCCCAAGGCGAGGATGTCGTCGCTGGGATTCGTACACCACTGCCGATTTCAAAACTGGCTGAAATTATGCCAGAACCTTACAAAGATTTAGAAGTGATTTATAAAAAATTGGATACATATTTCAAAGATATGCAGGATATTGAATTTACAATTGAAAAAAATAAATTATGGATGTTACAAACTCGTAATGGAAAACGAACAACGAAAGCAGCACTGCAAATTGCTGTTGATATGATCGATGAAAAATTAATTACGCCAGAAGAAGCCGTATTACGAATTGATCCAGCCTCGCTGGATCAATTGTTACATCCAACGCTTGATCCGAAAGCACAAAAAACCACATTGGCCAAAGGTTTGCCTGCCAGCCCTGGTGGCGTGTGCGGTAAAATTGTATTTACACCAGAAGATGCCGTATCGGAAAAAGAGCGCGGCGAAAAAGTGATTCTTGTGCGGGTTGAAACTTCACCTGAAGATATTGCCGGCATGATTGCGGCAGTAGGCATTTTAACGGCGCGCGGAGGAATGACTTCGCATGCGGCTGTTGTAGCACGCGGAATGGGTAAATGTTGTGTCGTTGGATGTCCTGAGGTTGATGTTGATTACCATCAAGAACAGATGCGCGTAAAAGGCTATGTTTTAAAAAAAGGTGACATCATCACCCTTGACGGCAGCACCGGCGAAGTTTTCTTAGGTGAGGTTAAAACTATCGAGCCAAAACTTGATGAGGTCTTCGATCGATTGATGAAAATTGCTGACGGAATTCGTCGAATGAAAGTTCGAACCAATGCGGATACTCCGAAAGATGCCAAAACGGCGCGTGAATTCGGTGCCGAAGGTATTGGACTTTGCAGAACAGAGCACATGTTTTTTGGAGCCGACAGAATTGATGCTGTTCGTGAAATGATTATTTCAGATACTAAGGCTGAGCGCGAGCGGGCTTTAGCAAAAATATTACCTATGCAGCGTGATGATTTTTATCAGTTATTTAAAATTATGGAGGGCTTTCCAGTTACAATCAGATTATTAGACCCACCACTTCATGAATTTTTACCGCACACAGAAAAAGAAATTGAAACTTTATCCAAACGAATAAATATCGAAGTCAATCGATTGCGAAATAAAGTACAGTCGTTGCATGAATTTAATCCGATGCTGGGGCATCGTGGGTGCCGACTGGCAATTACGTTCCCTGAGATTTATCAAATGCAGTCGCGCGCAATTGCAGAAGCTGCAGCAAAGTTAACCAAAGAGGGTTTCAAGCTTATTCCCGAAATTATGATACCTCTTGTTGCGACAGATAAAGAATTGCAAATTTTACGAAAACACACTGTTGAAGTTATTGAGCGTGTTCAGAAAGAAACCAATACAAAATTTGATTATTTAGTCGGAACTATGATCGAACTGCCGCGCGCTGCCATTACAGCGCATGAAATAGCAAGGCATGCTGATTTTTTTAGTTTTGGTACAAATGATTTAACTCAAACAACGTTGGGGCTTTCGCGCGATGACGCCGGAAGATTCTTAGGAAGCTATGTCAGCCAAGGAATTTTTGCGAAAGATCCATTTGTGACAATCGATCAAATGGGCGTTGGTATTTTAGTAAAAACTGGAGTCGATCTTGGGCGACAAACTAAGGGCAATTTAAAAGTTGGCATTTGTGGCGAACACGGTGGCGACCCGGATTCGATCGAATTTTTTGAAAACGTAAATTTAGATTACGTCAGCTGTTCGCCCTTTCGAGTGCCCATTGCTCGTTTGGCGGCGGCACGTGCAACTTTGAAAAGAGCAAATAAATAATTAATTTCAATTGAACTTTTAAACAGTCGTATTTATTTTTGCCATTGAAACAGTCAGCGTATTTTCGTGGGGCTGTCCTGTCGCTTTTAAGTATGTCTTGAGCATTGCGTCAATGTTGACTCGCTAGCAAGACCAAAGGACAGTTATAGGGTGATTCACAAACTCAACATCGAGGTATTTCTTGAGAATTAAAAAACTTGAGCTCATTGGTTTTAAATCTTTTAAAGATCGTACAGTTATTTCTTTTGACGCGGGTATTACCGGTGTTGTTGGCCCTAACGGTTGCGGAAAATCAAATATTGTTGATGCGTTAATGTGGGTTATGGGCGATCAATCGGCCAAAGATTTACGTGCAACAACAATGAC
>JAYVKY010000020.1:0-3044 GCA_043767965.1 Pseudobdellovibrionaceae bacterium | reverse complement strand
ATTAGCGAATGATGCGGGAAAAAAATAGGATCGCTGTTACGAAATTAATAGATTTTGAACAATCTTGTTAAAATAGTCATAGTTCCACCTTGCCTTCAATTGTCTTTAATTGAAGTTGCAATCCATTTGGCATCAACGTTAAGTCCTTGGTCTTTCCAGGGGCCCATGCGATTTAAGCAGAGCTTAAGTTTTTCAGATTAACTGCGCCAGAATTCCCGACTAACCGATAACTCATTATATGATTCACAGGTTTTTGGGCTTAGATTTTTCTATTTAGAAGAAATTAAAATTTATTATGAAGAATTCGGGTCGCTGGAGCCGAAATAAAAATGGCACTAAAGGCTGGATTCCGATTAAAAATCTGAAAATTCTATCGTAATAAACTTTCTATTTCATCGACAGCCGCCCGCCAGCGTTGATGCATCTGGGTTTTGGCTTTTAAGGTCGGCAGGTCGGTGTGATCAATTACAATCATACATTTGTTATTGGGTTTTAAATAGAGATGTATCTGCACAACGCTTTTATTTGGCCAGTCTTCGTCGATCCAAGTAAATCGTAATTTTTTATCAGCTGTGACCGTTCTGAATTTCCCGAAAATACCGCCCTCACATTCAAATGTCTGCTTTTCAACGATTTTCACAGGATACAATGGTTTCAGCCACCTACTTTGGCCTTCAGGCGAAAGCAAAAACGAGAATATTTTTTGCAGGTACGAGTAGTGATTTGGTTGCGGTCGTAGTGTATGTACCTTTTAAAGTTTGACTGGGTACCCGCACCCCCAGGGCGATTTGGTAACCTCGCGCAACTTCTTGTTGCCACCAAGGTGTCAGCTTGAATTCCATTTTTAACATTTGAACGAGTTCTTGATGTGAAAGTGATTGGTAAGATCGTTTGTTCAGAACCTGAATCCAGTCATCCCAGTCTTTTTTCGTATGTTTTTTTACTGATTCAGCCGAGACTGATCCGACTTTTGCTGTTTTACTCATTGGCCTGACATTAGCTGTACAATGACTTTTAGTGAATTAAAATTCGAGTTTGGGGTTCCATTTTCGCCAGTCATTGGGGGCTTGAGGCGTCAGGCGTTGAAAATTTAATGCCGCCGTTGACGATCGAATCGAAGGCTTAAGAAGCATAAATGCATAACCCTATAATAAATTTAAAGCTGGAGTCTGTAGCGATTTACGAGCAGTCAATAATATGAATATTCGATATTACACATCAATTTTAATTTATCTCACTTAGATACAATATTTGTTACCAGTATATGGTCAAATTGGCAACATACTGACACTAACTTTTATGTTTATGTTGCCGATATATGGAAATAATGGCAATATACTAGTAACAAGTTTGAGGTTTTAAATGAAAAGTGAACTATCTTACTTAAAGAAGCTAAGCTCTCCTGAAATCACCACGACAATGCTTATGGGAGCCTTCTCGGACTACAAGGATGCCCGAGGTAAGATCAATTCATTGAGCAAAAAGGGTCTAATAAAACCCATTAAGCAAGGCGTATACCTAATAAGTAATGATCTAGGTTTACGGCCCTACTCAAAAGAAATTCTTTCTAATTTGATATATGGCCCTTCTTATATTTCTCTTGAAACAGCACTTTCAAATTATGGATTTATTCCCGAAAGAGTCATCGCCACCACATCAATTTGCATGGGACGCGGCAAATCTTTTTCCACACCCGTGGGTGAGTTTGAATATCACCACATTAAAGAATCACTTTATCCAGTTGGGGTGCAGTTAAAAGAAGTTTTCAAGGGGGCTTTTTGCCAATATGCCACGCCTGAAAAGGCTCTACTTGATTTTATTCATATCAAAGAAACAAAGGGTGAATTTAAAAATCAAAAAGATTACTTAAATTATATTTTAGATTCTTACCGCCTGGATATAAAAACCATTGAAAGTGAAGTGTCTCTTAAAAAATTACAATCCTTTGCAGAACAATACCCTTTTCAGCATGTGCATTGGTTTGCCAACGAACTTACAAGGAAATTGATCAAATGAATGAAGCCGTAGAGCAAATGCTTGCTAAATATAATCCTAAATCGACAGAGGATTATAAAAATGCACTAAAAGAAATACTCCAAGAAATTGTATTGCTTGGCCTTGATCGCAATGGTTTTTTCGAGAAAGCTGCTTTTTACGGCGGAACAGCTTTAAGAATCATGTACGGCTTAGATCGCTTTTCTGAAGATTTGGATTTTACTCTTTTAGAACCAGATCAAAAATTTAAACTAGATAAATACTTCCCAGGTTTAGAACGAGAGCTCAAAGCTTTTGGCTTTGAATTTTCATTACAAAGAGTTGATAAAATCGAAGATCACACAACAGAGTCAGCCTTTCTTAAGGCTAACACACAAATGCTTTTTTTAAATATTCACGGAGCCAAGGGATTTGCTGATAATATTCAAAAAGGCCAAACTTTAAAAATTAAATTTGAAGTTGATGTCGATCCCGCCACTTCGTTTGATACGGAAATTAAAACTTTACTCTTGCCATCGCCCTACACTGTTAAGACGCTTACTTTGCCTTCGTTATTTGGCGGCAAAATGCACGCAGCTCTTTTGCGTAAATGGAAAACAAGAATTAAAGGTCGCGATTTTTATGATGTTCAATGGTACATGGCTCGTGGGATTCCAGTTAAAAGAGGCTACTTAGAAGAAAAAATGAAAGCCTCAGAAGCACTTAACGAACCTCTAACGGAAAGGCTCTTGATTGAGTTATTTGAAAAACGTGTGGAGACTATTAATTGGGATCAGGCCAAGGCGGACGTCCTCGGATTTTTAAAAGATAAGAATCAGGTTAATCTTTGGTCCGCGAAGTTTTTCAAAGACATCATTCAAAAAGTAAAGTTGGAATAGCAGTGAATCTAAGCACAAAAATAGCGATCAACGCTTGCATATGGCTTTATTTGGACTATTAGACTATTAATATTTAAGTATTATCATTTACTAATGAAGTTTTCTATATATAATCAAAAGTGACAACAGAATATAATTAAGGATTTTAATGAAAAAAAAAATATTTCCTCT
>JAYVKY010000019.1:0-4127 GCA_043767965.1 Pseudobdellovibrionaceae bacterium | reverse complement strand
TGCTAATCGATGATCGCATAGAGTTTTAAATTTTTTGTCTGAATTTGAATTTGATGCAAACGGAAATATGGCAATGCCCCCACGCGGTGTAAATTCGCCAACGACTTCGATGTATTTGGGTTTGATTAATTTGACAATATCATTGCAAATTGTTTGGATACAGTCTTCATGGAAATCTCCGTGATTTCTGAAGCTATACAAATACATTTTCAAAGATTTGCTTTCGATCATTTTTTGATCTGCAATATAATTTATGAAAACCTTGGCAAAATCAGGCTGACCTGTTTTCGGACAAAGCGAGGTAAATTCGGTGCAGACAAATGTAGTCCACGCAATCGACTTTGGATTTTTATTCTCAAAGGCCTCAAGTAATTTTGAATTATAATTATTTTCGTAATTTGTTTTGGCTTTGCCTAATTTGAAATTTCTGAGTTCATTTTTTCGATTTTTGATTTTCTTCATTTGGGCCTCATTTGTAAGCTGATATTTCAGTAAAACCTTATTAATTTCAATAATTTATCAAATTTGTATTGAATTGCAACCAGAGTTTGTGTTACGGTCAAAAAATGCTTTATCAATGGTTACACTCTTTGTCCGAGCAATACTCGGTCTTTAATGTTTTTCGCTATATTACAGTTAGAACATTTGTCGCATTTTTCACAGGTTTTTTTCTGTGTTTGATATGGGGCCCACAGTTTATTGCGAAATTAAAGCAAAAGCATTTTGGTCAAAATATTCGTGATGATGGCCCAGAAACCCATAAGAAAAAAGCAGGTACGCCAACAATGGGCGGTTGGCTTATTTTATTAAGCACTGTGATCCCTATACTGTTGTGGATTGATTTACTAAACCCCTTGGTGGTCGCAACAATTTTTATTACTTGGGGCTTTGGCATTGTTGGTTATATTGATGATTACTTAAAAGTTTCTAAAAAAAATACGAAAGGTCTGTCTGGAAAGACACGATTGTTTTACGAGTTTTTAATTTCTGCAATAACACTTTTTATTTTGATTGAGTTTTTTAATTTAAATACGACATTAACAATTCCATTTGCAAAACATTTTGTCATCGAGCTGGGATATCTATATATCGCTTTAGGTTCACTTGTTATTGTAGGCACAGCAAATGCTGTGAATTTAACTGATGGTTTGGACGGTTTGGCTATTGTTCCAGTTATTATTTCGGCGACAACATTGGGTATTTTTGCCTATGTAACGGGTCATGCATCCATTGCAAATTATCTGCAAATTACACATGTTGCTGGCGCCGGAGAACTAACGCCTTTGGCCGCGGCTATGATCGCTGGTGGGTTAGGTTTTCTGTGGTTCAATACTTATCCAGCGCAAGTTTTCATGGGTGATGTTGGAAGCCTTAGTTTAGGCGGATTTTTAGGCACGATGGCCGTGCTTACAAAAAACGAATTATTGATGGTTTTATTAGGTGGAGTATTTGTTGTTGAAGCGCTATCAGTCATTACACAAGTTGCTTCATTTAAGTTAACAGGGAAAAGAATTTTCAAAATGGCACCTATTCATCACCATTTTGAATTAGGTGGCTTGACCGAGACAAAAATTATTGTTCGCTTTTGGATTATTTCAATTCTACTAGCGGCAGTCAGTTTGGCGACATTAAAATTAAGATAAAAATTGAATTTAAAAAATGTAAGGATGTAGATCTATGTGGAAAGAATTGTCGGAATTAAAAGATAAAAAAATATTAATCGTAGGCCTTGGTAAAACAGGCGTGGCGCTTGCGAAATTTTTAACAAAATATGAAGCGCAAGTAACTGTTACCGATCACAAGTCTAAACCTGAATTGTCATCACAATTAGATCAGCTTGAAGGCTATAATAATATTAAATTTGAATTGGGGTCGCATTCGCCCAAAACTTTTATAGCTCAAGAACTGGTGATTTTATCACCAGGAGTGTCGCCGCATTTAAAAATTTTCGAATATGCCCGCCAACAAGGTGTAAAGATCACAGGTGAATTTGAATTTGTATCTGCATTTATCAAAGAACCTATTGTCGCTGTCACAGGAACAAATGGTAAAACGACCATCGCGCGCATCGCTGAAGCTATGCTAAAAGAAAGTGGTGTCGAAGTTTGGGTTGGTGGATCAAATGAAAACCCGATGACAAATTATTTACTTGAAGAAAAATATCAATCTGGTGAATTAAAAGCTAAAGTTGTGATCGCAGAAGTATCTGGTTTTATGTTAGAGCATTGTGTGAATTTTATTCCTGCAAATATTATTTTTTGTAATTTGGCAGAAAACCATTTAGATCGTTACCGAACAATGGAAGAGTACGTGAATGCCAAACGTAAAGTATTTAAAAATACAAATCAAGCAACCACTTCCATTTTAAATGCCGATGATAACGCTGTCGTCGAACTGGCTCGTGACCCATCAGTTCAACGTGGAAAGATTTTTTATTTTTCACGAAAGGCAGCTCTCGAGCCACAAATTATGAATATAGGCGGTGCAGTGAATATCGCAGACGAAATTCGTGTTCGTACCGGGCCAGAAATTGAAAGCTTTAATATTAAAGGCATGAGACTTAAAGGTAAACATTCTATTGAAAATATGATGGCTGCACTTTTATTGGCGCGTGAATATGGCGCAACCAAAGAAGCCGTTCAAAAAGTTATTCTTAATTTTATGCCATTACGTCATCGTATGGAATACGTCCGTAAAGTCGGTGGGGTTTTGTTTTATAATGATTCAAAAGCTACGAACGTTCATGCAGTCCTAAGATCATTAGAATGTTTTGATGAAAACGTAATTTTAATTGCGGGCGGTAAAGATACAAATCTAAATTATGAACCACTCAGAAACATTGTGCGTCGCAAAGTGAAAACATTAATTCTTGTTGGTGAAGCCAAAGAGCGTATCAATCGAGACTTGGGTGATTACTGTGAAACCTATTTGATTGGTACGTTTGAAGAGGCCGTGTTGATCGCTTACCAAAAGTCTAGGATTTCAGATACAATTTTATTGTCACCAGCCTGTTCAAGTTTTGATATGTTTGACAGTTATGAAGAGAGAGGAGACTATTTTAAAGAGATCGTTCAGAAATTCAAATAAGGATTCATTTGAAAACAAGGTTTCTTTCATCAAGTCTTTTTTTATCTTTATTTGCACTGCTCGGCATCGGGTTGGTGCAAGTCTATAGTTCAAGTTATATTTTTGCGACAGAGTCCTACGATGACGGGCTCTATTTTTTTAAGCGACAATTTATTTTTACTGTGATTGCTTTTGTAACACTGATTCTGACAATACAAATTCCTTTTGAAAAAATCAGACAACATGCGTGGCTTTTATGGGTTTGTACCTTTGTTTTAGTTTTAGCGACATTTGTTCCAGGCCTAGGCGTGAAAGTTGGCGGAGCACAACGTTGGTTGCGAATGCCTATGGGGGTACGCTTTGAGCCGTCTGAATTACTAAAAATAGCTTTTAGTTTTTTATTTGCCAGCCTTGTTTGTCGTAAGCAAAACTTTTTAGGAAAAATTCATTGGGGTTGGTTATTTTTAATCGTCACTGTGCCTATTATTATTTTATTGCGGCAACCAGATTTTGGAAGCTTCGCTATTATCATGATGGTCGGGATGGCCTTATTATTTACTTTTGGATTAAATTTAAAATGGCTAGGGATGGCCTTATTATCAGCCTTACCAGTTCTTTATTTTTTAATTTGGCATTCGCCGTATCGACGCGCGCGTGTTCAGGCCTTTATTGATCCATGGTCAGATCCAGCGCAAAAGGGTTTCCAAGTTATTCAAAGCATGCTGTCTGTACATTCAGGTGGATTAACCGGACAGGGCTTAGGGCAGGGTCAAAGTAAACTTTTTTTCTTACCTGAGGCGCACACAGATTTTACAATGGCAGTGCTTGGCGAAGAATTAGGTTTTATTGGTATTGCTGCAATTTTGTTGATTTATGGCTTTGTTGTTTTTCGTGGATTTTCGATTGCGATCAAAACAAATGATTTGTTTAAAAAAACTTTGGCATTAGGGCTTTCGACAACATTTGCATTATCTGTATTTATCAATATGGGAGTCGTCATGGGATTACTGCCCACGAAGGGCCTAACAATGCCATTTTTAAGTTATGGTGGCAGTTCTTTA
>JAYVKY010000018.1:0-3822 GCA_043767965.1 Pseudobdellovibrionaceae bacterium | reverse complement strand
AGAAATTATCAGTACACGTCCGCAAAATTCAGATCGATTTATGGCTGTTATTAAATTAAAAAACCCGGCGTTGTTATCAACATCAAAGTTAGTTAATGGTGTTCGTACAATTGATCAAGAGGAATTAAAGAAAATTAATCTTGAACAAGATGCTGCAATTGCAGAAATGAAAAAAATGTCTGCCAATGTTTGTACGATGTATCGATATAAAATGGTTTTAAATGCAGTTTCGGTTGTTGCTCCGAAAGACGTTTTTGAAAAATTATCTGCGGTGGGTCTGATTGCAAGTTGGGAAGGCTCTGGAACTTTCGAGCGTCCAAAAAATATGAATGAAGATACTTCGGTAAAAACAGCTTTAATTTCAGAAAGAAATTCTTTGAAATTTGTCGGTGCCGAAAAATTGCAGCAAATGGGAATTTCTGGCCAGGGTATGAAAATTGGCGTTATTGATACGGGTATTGATTATACTCACGCCATGTTTGGCGGCGTCGGAACGGTTGAGGGCTATAAAGCCATTGATCCATCGAAAGAAGCTGTGGGTTACCCAAGTGCTAAAGTTGTTGGTGGGGTTGATTTAGTGGGTACAAAATATGATTCAGCTTCGGTTGATTTTTCAAATCGCGTACCAAAGCCTGATATGAACCCGTTGGATGAAGCCGGTCATGGTACACATGTGGCCGGAACAATTGCGGGTCACGGTGATGGTATTAATTCATATGATGGTATGGCTAAAGAGGCTTCGCTTTATGCGATCAAAGTTTTCGGAGCTGAAGGCTCAACAAGTGATATGGTCGTCATCGCAGGGCTAGAGTACGCCGCAGACCCAAATGGTGATGGCGATTTGAGCGATCAATTAGACGTTGTTAATTTATCATTAGGCAGCGGATATGGTAACCCCAAAATACTCTACGCAGAGGCTGTCAAAAATTTAGTTCTTGGCGGAACAATCGCCGTTATTTCAGCGGGTAATTCCGGTAATCAAGATTATATCGTAGGTGCTCCGGGCACATCAACAGAGGCGTTGTCTGTTGCAGCCAGCATTGATGATGCAGATCATAACTGGAAATTTGATTCTGCGCAAATTACTTTGCCGACCGAATCTGTAAATGTTGAATTGATCGAAGCCGCAACAACAAAGCCGATAGCGGATTCAGACGTTACAGATAATTTGGTTTTTATAGGTCTGGCAGATACAGAATTAACGGCCGAACAAATGGCTTTACTTAAAGGCAAGGTGGCCTTCATCGACCGCGGCGTAGTTAATTTTAATGACAAGATTAAGCGTGCCGTATCAGGAGGCGCGATTGGTGCAGTTGTTGCCAATAATAAAGAGGGCGCTGCATTTAAAATGGGAACAACTGACAAGTTTGATATTCCGGCAATTATGGTCACTTTAGAAGTGGGACAAAAAATAAAAGAGGCTTTGAAAACCGCCGTAGTACAAATTCATTTTAAATCGACACAGAAAATTGAAAAACCAGAACTGATTGATACGTTGACTGATTTTTCTTCGAAAGGCCCAAGATCTGTTGATGGTTATTTAAAGCCCGAGATCTCAGCCCCTGGAAGTGATATTATATCAGCAGCGATGGGTGGTGGTGGTGCTGTTGTTAAAATGTCTGGTACATCGATGGCGGCGCCTCATATGTCAGGTATTATGGCTTTGATTAAGCAGTCCATGAAACAGCGTGGTTTAAATCTGACAGCACTTGAATTAAAAAATATTGCGATGGGCACAGCAAAAACAATTTTAGACAAAAATGTACGCTCGGCAGTGACGCGTCAGGGATCAGGACGTATACAGGCCGACGTCGCCGCAGCGGCAGAGCTTGTGGCCAGCGAGCCTTCAATTTCTTTTGGTGAAATTTCAATTGAAACAAAAAAATCAGTCGGATCAAGTTTTGAAATCAAAAACTTAACTAAGTCTGATTTAAATTTAATAGTTATTTTTGAAGGCAACGAATTTATTTCAATGAACCAGGCGGATTCTATTGTTTTAAAATCTGAATCTGTACAAAATTTAAATTTAACTTTTAATCTAGATGCCACGAAAATGAAAGACGAATCCATTCGCGAAATGGATGGTTGGGTTAAGTTCATGAAGGGCACTGTTGAAGTGTACCGCATACCAGTTTTAGCAATCGCACACAGGTTATCAGCAATTAGCGCACAAAGTCTTACGGTGTTATCAGGCAAAAATGATGCAGCAGGAGCATTAGCGACATTGCAATTAGCCAACGGCAATCAAAATGTGGGCGAGGCATTGTTATTTAATTTATTGGCGAAGGATGATCGAAAGCCATTGTCATCAGTTTCAATGAATGCCGATTGTGATTTGCAATCGGTCGGTTATAAAATTATTAATAAGAAAAATGAAAAAGATCAAATCGTTCAAGTGATTCAATTTGGAATTAAAACATACAAGCCAATGACAACTTGGAATTCTTGTGACATCAGTATCTTAATCGATTCAAATGGGGATGGCATTGCAGACCAAGAATTGTTAGGTGCAAATTTAAAAACAATCCCAGGCCAGACATCCGAAGAATTCGCTTCAACATTATTAGATGCAAAAAAAGCTCGTGAAATTCGAAAAGCTTTTGAACTAGCACTTGAAAAAGTGAAGAACGATCCGAAAGCTGTTGAGAAGCTAAAAGGTCAAGAAAAGTACGACGATGCAATTATTGATCAGCATGAAATGCTTGTTTATAATAATTCAAACGTTCTCGTTGTCGAAGCAGAGCTTTCAAAATTACAAAAAAATAATAATGGTGAATTACAAATTCAAGTTATTACTTCTCATAATGAACAAAGCACCGTGCAAATGGATGACTACCTTGCTGAAACAGAAAAACAGTTCCTAAAAATTTCAGCAAATATTAAGGATCAGCCGTTTTTAAATTTAGGTGAAGTAATTAAGTTTTCTGCGGATGAAATTAAAAAAATTGAATTAACATTGGGCGAAAACCAAGGCGAGATTTTGGCACTATTTCCTCAAAATAAATTTAGTTTCTCTGATAATATTATAGATGCTGGTTCGCAGATTATAAAGCCTACATTTTCAAGCAAGTAGTGCAGTCGAGTTGTATATCCAGCAAGCATGACTTGCTAAAATAATTCTTTTGAAGTCTCTTTGAGGGATTTTAAAAAAGACTGTATGCTGGGTAATAAAGAAATATTTTTTCGAGAGATCAATTTGATCTCTCGTTTAATTTGTGGCAGCAGCAATTGAATTGATTTCTTAGGGGCTCCCATCGTGAGTGCAACGCCAATAGGTACAAGGCCGTGGCCAAAACCTTCTTTGACCATTTGTACGATCGCAGAAAAAGATTCAACATATATAAAGTCATAATTTTTAAGTTTGGGGTGTTTTAAAACTTTTTCGCCGACGACCTTCCAAGTGGCTGAATTGGGCTCGATGGTTATTAAGGTTTTTGATTTACTTTCTGGTTCAAATTTGTTGTGCAGTAAAACCATAGGTTCCTCAGAAATCAATTCGCTGATCAATTGATTTTCATTTTGAGGGCTGACGCAAAGACCCAGATGGTATCGACCCAGTTTGACGTTTTCTTCGACCAGTGTGCTTCTGTGAACGTGAATGTTGAGTTCTAAATTTTTTTCTTTTTTCTGCGCAAGTCGTAAAAGCTTTGGCCCCCAAGAACTGGCAATTGAATCTGAAATTCCAATCGAGAATTGGTGTAATTCGTTTTCAATTTGCAGATGTTTTAAATTTTTAATCTCAGAAATCAACGGCCTTGCTTTATCTAAAAGTGCTTGGCCCTTTGCGGTTAACCTGACTCGACGTCCGTCGGGTTCGATGAC
>JAYVKY010000017.1:0-12787 GCA_043767965.1 Pseudobdellovibrionaceae bacterium | reverse complement strand
TGCTGAATTTAATAAAAATAATTTTTTTTCGGCTAAGATCATATTTTTTTCGAGTTCAACAGCTTTTGTTGCGCACAAGGTGCGGAATAAATCCTTACTTTGGCTGGCATAGAAGATAAAACCAAATGTAAAGATAAACACGGACAGTAAAGTTAAAAAAAATATAAAATAGATAGAAAAAAAACCTTTATTTGAAGACATTGATTTTTTAAAAAAAATCAATGTCTCTGTTGAAGTGCAGTTTGCGCTGTTTATGAATTTCATAATTATAGCTCGTCTGTGCAGTAAGAGTTATTTCAAAATCTGGTGGCAGGCTCAATTCAGTTAACTGAATATTTTGCAGTCGTAATATTTTCAGTTGTGTCTGAAGATGATCTTTACAGGATTGCTTTTTTTGTATTTGGCAAAAAAAATAGTCTTCTAAAGAATCGTCTACGACTATTGCAATAATTTGATTAAAAAAAACAGCTAGCAAAAAGAAACTACCTAAAAAAATAACCGAGGATAGAATCATTGCCTCTGCCATTGCCTGACCTTTTTCGCTAAGCAAGTGCTGTCCAGTTTTCATTATTGCGAACGTGCACTATCAATAAAATTTGATAAATCTTTTCTGCGCAAAGCAGATGCTGATGCGTTTTCGACTTGTAGGGCGTTTGTTTGTCTGGCGCCCATGGCTCGATTAATATTTTCATATTGTGCTGCCATGTTATTTCCGACAACTCGAACAACACCAATTGTGGCGACAGCAATCAATGCAACAAGAATTAAGTACTCGATAAGGCCCTGGCCTCGTTTATTATTGAGTGGATTGTAAAGTACCTTAGAGTTTTTCTTATTTTTCTTTTGGACCAATTGTTTGCAGTGCATATTTTCCTCCTAAGGGAAGGCTATGCAAGGCTTAAGTCAGCTTTAAGTCGTATGAGGCTGACTTAAAGACTGTGATCCGGTTTTAACTTCACAAGTCAGTGCAGAATTCGGAGCTGATTGTGCAAATTATCTTTTTTTAGCTTTTGCCTTGGGCTTTACTTTTACCTTTGCCTTAGGTTTTATTTTTGCTTTCAGAATTGGTTTTTTTGCAGCGGGTTTTGCTGTCTTAGGTTTTACCTTTTTGGTTTTGTCTGCGTCTTTTTTAGCCTGAGCTGCAGCTTTCGCTTTGATGGATTTTTCTTTATCTGCTTTGATTTTAGCTTGCGCCTTTTCTTTTTCAAGTTTTACTTTAGTGATCGCTTTTTCTTTTTCAGTTTTAGCTTTTATGGCTAATTTTTCTTTCTCGGCGCGCTCTTTAGCTTGAGCTTTTTCTTTCTCGGCCAACAGAGCGGCTTTGACAGCTAATTTTTCTGCTAAAATTTTTGCTTTAGCAGCCTCTTTAATTTCAGCCTTTTCAGCACGTTCGACAGCGGCAATGGCTGCAGCTTCGCTTTTTTTGGCCATAATAATTTTTTCTTTTTCTGCTTTTTTGAAAGATTTTCTTTCGCTAACAATGCGTTCTAGGATTTCATAGGCCTCTTTTTGCAAATCATTTTCAAAGACAAAGCGATAAAAGCCTTCGACTTCGGGGCTGTGGCGAAATTTTTTTAAAGAGGCCGGGATATTTTCGGATTGAGTAAAATCGATGGATTGCCCATCTTTTGAAAGTTTAACTTTTTCAGCCATATGAAAACTCCTGTCATTGTTGCGATAAAAATTGTAATCTAATGTAAACGCACATCATGGTCAACAAACAATTCAGGACGATGCATGACTTAACCCTTTGAAATTCCTGATAAATTAGGTACTCTGTAAACATCAAAGGAAATACCCTATGGCCGAAAGACTTTCTGGCGTTGCCGTTAGCCTCAAAATTCAAAGTGAAATACTTGCTGAGCTTAGTATATGGAAAGAAAAAAAATGGATATTTCCGCAGCTTGCTGTTGTTCTTGTTGGCAACGATCCCGCCAGTCAGATTTATGTTGGTCATAAGGAAAAAATATGCAGAGCTTTGGGCTTTTCGTCAACGGTAACACAATTGGACGCATCCGTAACTGAGGCCACCCTGATTTCTGGAATACAAAAATTAAACACAGATGATTCAATTGATGCGATTTTAATTCAGTTGCCATTACCAAAGCACATCAATGAACGTCGCATCTTAGAAGCGATTAGTCCTGATAAGGATGCTGATTGTTTAACAGAAAAAAATTTAGGAAAAGTTTTTACCGGAACATCTTCGGTGCTTCCGTGTACTCCGTCGGGCGTGATTGAAATATTAAAATTTTATAACATTGATATGTCGGGTAAAAATATTGCAGTTGTCGGACGCAGTCTGATTGTCGGTATGCCACTGTTTCATTTATTAAATAAAGAAAATGCAACAGTTACATTATTTCATTCGAAATCTGTAAATTTATTCGAGCAAATCAAAAAATTTGATGTTGTATGTGTTGCAATAGGTCAGGCTCAGTATTTTAAGGCCTCTGACTTTAAAATTAGGGCAGTTGTTGTCGATATTGGTATTCACCGAGTTGCAGATAAATTAACTGGTGATGTGAACTTTACGGAAGTCACAAACATAGCGGCATACACTCCAGTGCCAGGTGGGGTAGGCCCAATGACAATAGCTATGCTAGTTAAAAATACGATGACTTTAGCTAGGGCCAGGCGAGTTCAAAAAGGAGATTAATTACAAACTTCGAAGGTCTTTGCTTATTCAATGAAAAAAAGACCCAGTTTTTAGTTGTCAGTGATAATAATTTTTCAAAATCAGAGAATACAGTTTTTCTTTTGTACAAATTGAACTAAGTTCAGGTTTATGAAAATTTGGCGATTAAAAAAAGGCAGCGATATCAGATTGCGTTCGGGGCACCCATGGGTTTTTTCAAACGAGCTACATGAAAGCCCTAAGGGTATTGTACCAGGCGAGATTGTTGAAATTCAGACACTGAGCGGCCAATTTATGGCCCGTGGTTATGGTAACTCGCAGTCGCTGATTGCTTTTCGGGCTTTGTCATTTGATTCGCACGTCGCCGACCCAGCCAGTACGATAAATATTGTGAATAAACTAATTAAGTCTTGGAAGAACCGTCACCTTCTTGGGTTTAAAAAAACCTTCAGACTTTGTTTTTCTGAATCTGATTTTTTACCTGGATTGATTATCGACCGGTATCTAACCACAGTTGCAGGTAAAGATTATCAAATTTTTTCATATCAATTACTAACAGCTGGCATGCAGAAAATATTTTCACAAAGTGAGGAAATTTTTAGATTACTGGTTGAGAACGCAATTGAAAATAAATATTCAAATATTACTTGGGAGCAAACGATTTTGCTTTCTAAAAATGATGTAAACATTCGAAAGCTAGAGGGTCTTGAGGTTGAAGAGCCTAAAGTCGTTCGAAATCCAGACGAGATTAATCTTCAAGATTTAAAAATTCAAATCCCAAGCGTTACTAACCCGCAAGACATAATATATTTTCAGGTTAATTTGATTGACGGACAAAAAACAGGTTTTTTCTTAGACCAAACTCATAATATGAAACTAGTCATCGAGGCGATAAAGCCCCGTTTATCTGAGTATCGGGACAAGCCGCTGAAGATTGTCGATTTGTGTTGTTACATGGGGCAATGGTCAGCGCAACTGGCATCTTTTTTAAAATCAGAAAATATAAAAATCGAAATTACATTGGTGGATGTTTCAGAAATGGCTTTGCAAATGGCGCAGAAAAATCTTGCTGTATTTGACAATGTGACTCTTAGCACAAAAAAAACAGATGTGCTTGAGGGACTGACTTCTTTTCCCGAGAATCACTTTGATGTAGTGATTTCAGATCCGCCAGCATTTGTTAAAAACAAAAAAGATATCGAGACCGGTTTGCATGGATATATGAAGTTAAATCAACAGGCCTTTCGTATCGCGAATCATTCGGGGATTGTTGCCTCGTGCACGTGTTCGGGTCTTGTGCAGATGACAGATTTCAAAAATTCTTTACGTAAAGGTACTTTACGTAGCGGCAAAAAAGCAAAGTTGATTGCTGAAGGTGGTTTAGGCTGGGATCATCCTCAGTTGATTCAATTTCCAGAGGGGCAATATCTAAAAATGCTTTTACATACAGTAGAATAGATTTTGCAAATTGTACCTATCGTAATGGCTGCTGAGTGGCGGCCATTTGTTTTTGGTAAGCAGTCATTTTATTAATATAATCTTTAAGAGCATAATTTTCTTGTTTGAAAATTTCAATTTGCGTCAGACTTTGTTTTTGTTGGCCCTTCACATTATCTAGATCTGCTGAAGTACGATCTAAAGATAATTTAAGTTCAATAATTTTATTTTCAGCAACAGTCATAAGGTGCTTAATGGTGTGTCCCTGCTCATCAGACGAAACTTGAAATTCTGAGATACTATTTTCAAGATCATTCATTTTCTGAGTCAATTCTTCAACTTGTTCTTCTTTGGTTTTCAAATCAGCGAGTAGGTCATCATTAGTTTCAAGTAAGCCTATTTTTTGTTTTTGAAATTCAAATTGTAAGCTTTCAAAATTTTCAAGGTACTGCTTGCGATCATCCATCTGAGACTGCATTGCTTTTGATTTAATGTCTTGAATTTCCAGTTGTAATTTTAATGACAGATCTAAAGATTTTGCTAGATCTGTAGATAGTTTCGAATTGTGAGCGCGCTCTTGGTTTAGCAAGTCGGTCATTTCTTGAATTTTATGAGTTAAATCAGAATTTGAAACTGTCATTTTTTCAAGAGCATCAATTTTTAATTTCATACCTTCATGATTATTCATTAAATCCAGCTGAAATGATTTCATTTGGTTTTGCATTTTTTCAAGTTGCACCATTTTATCACGAGATGATTTTGTGTCTTCGGTTTGCGAAAGTTCATTTAACTTGTTGCAAATTTCGTTAAAAATTTTGTCATGTTCAGGTACAATATGTGATTGAGTCGTATTTTCAGTGTCCATTTTTTAGCCTCGTTTATGTAAATCCAGATGTTGATGTCTTAAGTCTAGTCGAGTTTAATTTTAAAGATACCACAAGATCTGCATTCAAATTAAAACCAGATATTAGTCCAGATAGAAATAAAAACAAGCTTAGCATTAGCAAGAAAATTTGCGATTATTAAGGTATGAAAAAACTGACTCAAATTATTGTTACAATTACTTTTTTATTTTCTACAAACACTTTTGCTGAAAGCGTCAGTAGCTTTTTCGAAATTAAAGAGCCGCCACGAGCCGCAGAATATATTTATCGATCATCTCCGAAAGAAAGTTTGATTGGCGTACAGCTTTTGGGGGCTGTCAAAAACCCGGGTATCTATTATATTCCGACAAATACGGATGTTCTTAAATTGCTTGCTCTTGCAGGAGGATCAGAAGATGCAGATTTATCTGAAATTTTGGTACGTAAAATTGACCCCACTCAAGCAGGTGTCTACGAGCTAGATATCAAAAAATTAATGAAATCAACATCAAATGTGAAGCCATTTAAACTGGCGCAAGATGACTTTGTCTATGTACCTAAGCGTGAGCCTTGGATATCTAGTGATGTCTCTAAAACGATTACGATTCTTTCATTAGTCGCAACAATTGTTTTAACTGGTGTCTTAATTGATAAAAATATTAAATAATATTTAGATGTTGTTTCTTATTGGACTTATTTTTATATCGAAAATATCGTTGGCATTTATACCTGGCGTTCCCTACGAAGTTTTCCCAATTATATTTCAATATGGGATGCATCCGTATATAAATATTATTTTATGTCTGTTGGTCGGGTCATTTTTTATTATCAAAAAATTATTAAACCCAGAAGGGTTTGCAAATCAAAGTCGACTATTTAGATCTTTCGTTCTTTTATCAAGCCTGTACTTAATATTCATAACTTTGATGCAAATCATTTTTCAAATTGGCGAAGAGTCAATTGCTTTTCAGCTGATTGCTTGTTTGATGTCAATATTCACAATGTATCTTTTTGGTAGGGTTATTCCAACCCAGTTGGATGCAAAAGTATTCGTACGAGCTGTCAGAAAATGGTCTGTTTGGTTATGCTGGATCAGTCTTTTTGCATTAGTATTTTTTTCCGGAACCAGTTTTAAAGGTGGTCGATTTATAGGAATCTTTAAACACATTCCACATATGGTTAGTATAGCCACTTTTGCTTGTTCTTTTTTGATATATGATTTTTTTGTCATAGAGCAGACAAAAAGACAAAAAATAATTTCTATTCTTAGCTTTTGTTGCGGATTTTTTTTACTAGTTCTGACTGGCACGCGATCTGCTTTGGCAGCGGTGATACTAAGTGCTATTTTGTCAGTTATTATTTTTCCGGCTAAAAACCCAGCAACAAAATTATTAAAAACTTCAATCGGGATATCGTTTTTACTGATCGGCTTATTTTTTGGTGATGACATGATTGAATATACAATTCAAGTTGTTCGTGGTGAACAGGCTGTTGGGCTGCGGGCTGCTCAGGATGGAATAGCCTCGCGAACTGATGAAATTGAACGTGGATATAAAGTTTTTCAAGAAAACCAATGGTTAGGCCTTGGATTGTTGTCTAAATTTGGATCTACAGACGAAAAACAAGTTGGCAACTACAATGCCAATAAAGATCCGCACAACTTATTTATTTCAGCCGGCGTTATTGGTGGTTGGGGGCTGATTACTCTGACATTATTTGGTTTTGCCGCCTTAATTTTGGCTTCAGTGAAGTCTTTGATTTCTAAAAACACTGCGATTCAAGTTTTAGCAATTTATATGCTGACGCAAATTCCTATTATTTTTATTTATCACATTCATTTGTCAATGGGCGGTATTGCTGATCGAATCTATTGGATTATATTTGGCTATATGGCAATTAATGAGCGAGAGCATAATAAAGATAAGCATGGAAAAAAATATTAAAAAATTATTAATAGCTTTGCTGTTCGGTACTTTGATGGGTCTTTTGATTACATTTTTTTTTAAAACTTTATTCTGGATTCAGCTTTTTCAAGAAAAACAAACTTATTATATTTTCTTGTTACCATTTGTATGGCTTCTTTTAAAATTTACAAAAAAAATGACACTGTATTTTCCAGTGAGTGTCTCTGAAGTACATACAGCAACGCCAGAAGTTTATAAATACTGGTTCAAGTTCGGTCTTTTTTATAATTTTATGGGATCTGTGCTGGGCCATTTCGCCGGTGCAAGTATCGGACGAGAAGGCACTGCCATTACACTTGCGTCATCTCTTGCAAATGTATTTCGTTTGGATTGGCCGTACTGGCGGCCAATAGTGATTTCAGCCAGTTTTGGCGTAGCCACAGGAAGCCCCTTGGTTGCAATAGTTTTTTTAATTGAAGTTTTTTCTTCGAAACTGGATCAGAAATTTTTAACACTGTTGATGGCTTGGATCGCAAGCCTTATCCTAGAAAGTTTTCAAGTGCCCCATTTATTACATCCAATTTTTGTATTAGGAATAGATTCGTTTTATAATAAATTATTTTTTGTAATTATCGCCGGAGCATTTATTGGCTTTATTTCTCGATGTTATAAATCAATCTATTTTCGCATGAAAATATTTTTTCAGAAAAAATCGATTTGGTTGGGCTTTATGTTATTGGTTTGTGCCAGTGCTATCTTGTATCAGCCACAATTTAAGAGCACACATAGCTTAAGTCTTGATCAATTTCAAAGCGTGCAGTTAGGGCAAATAGCCATGGATTTCGTATTTTATAAATTGATATTTACCTTGTTTTTTGTGGCAGTTGGCTTTTGGGGCGGTGATTTTGTACCCAGTGTTCTGATTGGCAGTGGTCTAGGTGTTATTTTTGCGAAGTTTTTATCAATCGATCCTATGTTTGGCTTAATGTTAGGTTCGTTTTCATTTTTTTGTGGACTGACGCGCTTAAAGTGGACAGCTTTGTTTTTGACAGCATCGATTCTTGTCGGATATCAGCAGCTAGTTTGGGTTTATTTATTTTTAACAGTTTGTCGATGGTTTTCAGGGACGCTCAGTGTCTATACAACTGAGGCATCCATTTATGAAAACTCTTGAATCAAAGAAGCAGTCTACTTCATTTTTAAAACTGTAGAGAACTTTTCAAAACGCGCCCATGCAATGGTGCATCCTAAAATTAAAATAGCAATAGCAAGGGGTAGGCCGTCTGGCGCCATGAAGGCATGAACTAGAAAAATATTCAAACAAATGGGCGCTAAAATAAGTAGCGCTAAGGGGACAAAAATATTGGCTAGCAATAATAGGCCACAAATAACTTCGCTGCTTTTAAGCAATGGCATAAAATAGCCAGTCTCCATCATACCCATCATAAATTTCATCATATTTTCTGGTGGGTGTGGCATTGGGATGAAATTAAAAAAACCATTTAATCCAAAAATTAAAAAGATAAGACCCAAAATAACTCGCGCGCCCATATCAATTATTAGAACTCCTTTGTCGTTTTAGTTGCTTCAATAGAATATTTATTTTTAAGTAAAATGACAACGGAAGGTCTAGGTTTATTCGTAATTTTTTTGAGCTGTCTTAGTATAGGTTCCGACAGCTGATCTGACCCATTTAAAAAAGGGTAAAATTAATTTTAAATCATTTACAACCATCATTGAAAATTTTTTTGATTTGATTTCTGTTAATGTATAATTGCGATGCACATAGAACTGCTTATGCATTAGTAATTTTGAATAATTTTGTTCTGTTGAAAAACCTTTTGGCGGGCGTACATACATATCGCCACGAAGTTCACCCCAGACATTTTTAAATTTCTTTGATTTCAAAATGTCATTAATAGTATCAAAGTCCTCAACGATCGCATTTCGCAGTAAACTGATCTGTCGGCCACTGACCATATACAGACCACAGCCGATAAAATTATCATCTTTTTCACCGCCGAATTGAATATGTATGCCGGGATTCCATTCAAATAGAGACGATCTTTTCTCTGTGATGGTCGCGTAAGAAAAATTTTTAATAAGGCCCGCTTCAGCTTTGTGTGCAGGGCGGGTGGGGCGGGTAATTAATTTTGGATCGATGCGCAGATCGGGAAGTTCTATTTGAAGTTTCTTTTGAATATCTAAAATTAAATTTTCAAATGGAGCTTTTACAGTTTCATCGTACTGGGCTTTGTTTTTCAGAAACCAGTCTTTGTTGTTTTTATGTTTTTTAGCAGCGGTGAAGTATTTGAATGTAGATGTAGTAAAATTTTGTTTCATAAAAAGTCTTTCGAAAATTTGGTGCGCGAGAGGGGACTTGAACCCCTACATCTTTCGACTCAGGCTTCTGAGACCTGCGTGTCTACCAATTCCACCACCCGCGCAGTCGATAGGTCTTTATTTTGTGATATTTAACTTAATACGACATAGGTGTCGTGGTCAATCAGTGCGCTGCAGGACTTTGGTACTTAAATGCACTTAAATTTTAAACAATTACTCTGTTGCAGCCGATAAATCATAGAGGCAATCATGAAATCGATAACAAATTTTAAGTATTTTTTATTACTGATAGGAATCACGATTTGTGCAGCAGTTTTTTTAAATACCACTCCTGCAATTACTTTAAGGGCGCCGTCGTCGTCACCCACCATTGAGGACCTATTTAACGGTACAGCCGTTTTTCAAAGCATCACCGAGTCTGAAGAAATTCATCTGAATTTTACCTCGCAGATTATCAATGGGATTTATGATCAAAAAATTCCAGTATTTTTTAATGAGGTTGATGGTTTTTGGTACACGATCACTCGCGGCGAATTGGCCGAGACAAAAAAATTCAATGTTTTTCTTTTTAAAAGTAAAGATGCCAAAAACTTTTTTCAAGTTGGCGAACCAATTTTTAATAAATTAAAAAACGAGATGATGATTTATGATGCTCATATTGCGAAGGATGAATCTGTAAATCCTGCGAATTATGTGATGACAATCGAATGTGCTATTGTCAGTGGACAACAAAACCATTATGGTGCATCGGTTTGTGTATCAATGTCGAAGACTCCGTGGCTGTCTAACAGTTGGTCTGAGCCCGCACTGATTATTAAAAATGATGGCGGCAAATCAGCATCGACAGGAGTTTTGCTGGCTGATAATGGCCGATATTATATGACTTGGACGATGGTGGATGACGTATCGTACCCCAATAATTCAGGCGCTGAATCAACATCAAGCTGGGCCACTGAATTAACAGATTTAAATTCATACAAAGGGCTTAGTACTCAGGCGGGGTATCTGTTGATAGGGACCTATCAAAATACGCATTGTAAAAATTCTTGGGATTGCAACAACATTGATATTCAAGATTGGAAAAAAATAAATAATTCTTATTATGCAATTTATAACGGAGCCAATTATTACCGTTGTGTCAGAAATGAAAATGAGCGAGCGAGCGTTACAAGCGATTGGGCGCTAGCGATTCGAAGGTCAGATTCACCAATGGGTGACTATTCGCTATCGTCAGGAATTTTGATTTCATCAGAGCGTAAAGAGACCTGTGGCATCAGTTACCCGATGTTGAATCAAATCGGCAATGACTGGTACATATATTATGCTTATTATCCGTTGGCAGGAATCAACAATAACCAGAATCGAATCATGCGATCAAAGTTGGTTTTTGGTAAAGGTCATAAGGCCCAATCAAGCCTGATGCCACGTACGCCAGAATTCAAAATACAGCCGTATCCAGGTCATAAAAAATGTGAATTGAATGAAATTTCAAAACATCCGGTAACTGCCATAAATAAAGTAAGATATATTTATTGTTTAATTTTAAATCGCGAACCTGACCCAGATGGTTTGACTTTGCATACGAAAGAATTGACCAGTGGCAAGTTAAATGTAAATTCGATGATCAATGTGTTTTTTGATTCACCAGAATTTGAAAATATTTATCACCTTAAAACATTAAACGACGAGCAATTTGTATTTTTGATTTACGGGCAATTACTTCTGAGGTCACCCGACAGTGAAGGGCTTCGAACCTATTTAAGTCTGTTAAGCTTAAAGCGAGTCGCGAGAAAACAGTTGTTCAATCAGTTTTTAGAGACTGACGAGTTTAGGAACAGTCATATGATTCTAAAATAATTTCGCTGGCGACCTTAAAGTCTACCGGTTGCCAGCAAAATTAAAAGATCAAATATTATTCAGCAGTTTTATTTTTCCAAGTTCGAACAATGTTATTAATCCAGCGACTGTACGGTTGAATTTTTGTATACACTGATTGGCCAGCACAGCTGTCAGAGGGATCATTGATGCCACGGCTTGTGATCCCCCATAAAAGAAGTTCTCCTTGATTATCTTGAATAAAGGCAGGCCCGCCGGAATCACCGTGACAGGCACCATGTCGATTTTTTTGATCAAGTGAAACTTCGGTCTGGCTATACTTGGCATTTTCAATTTTGACGTCGACTGTTCGTAAGCGTCCTGATCCATCACCATCAGCTTTTGAAATTCCAAAACCGGCCAGTGTCACAATTTCTCCGTTACTGAGGCGGTGACTGGCTTTCATTACTTTTGCAGCTGTTGCGCTTTTAGGAAGGCCACCTGAGAACTTAATAAGCGCGATGTCTCCGTTATTTATTTCATCGTTTTGATGTTGTGACCACGTCGAGGGGACGGCAACATCAACAACAGGGCGTGTTTCATTGCCACTTGTTCGTGGGCCGAATGACAGTTGCATTGATTCGGGGTTTCCGTTGACACAATGTGCAGCCGTTATAGCTATGTCGTCAGCCAAAATCGATGCCGTACAAAGTGTGCCTTGTGCTGTATCGACTAGACTGATTGTGGTGGCCGCGACTGAACTTTTTTTAGTGACCATGTGCCCGCCAATAATTAAATCTTCAGATTGTATTGCTGTTGTATCAGAAGTGTCTTCTTCGTGACTGGGGTTTGGGTTGTGATTGCAGGCAGTGCAAAGTAATGCAACTGCTGATAGCAACAATCTTATTTCTAAGTTCAGGTTCTTTTGTTTTTTGATCTGTGTTTTCATTTTTAAATCCTTTCATTAGATTTAAAAATGAATAGAGCTAAATGAATGCCCAGCCATTTTGATTTCAGGACCGAGTACGGCGAAACTGGGATCCGGAACTCGGATTTGTCCGTCTTGACACATAGGTTACACTTTTCCAATCATGGAGGGAGTCGAGCCCCCGTGCCTCGCGGCGCTAGGTCCTAAGCCTAGTGTGTCTGCCAATTTCCAGTTGGCTACATATTTTTAACCCCCGATCGTGGCATAAATGACATATTTTGTACTTAATAACCCCTGATCGTGGTATATAAATGCAAAAAGTGTTGAAATAACCCCCGAACGGGGTTTATAATTGTTTTATGAAAACGAAGCGCCAAATGAATTCCTCACGACGGACCAAAAAAGAAATCGAATCGGAACTTTCGCCTATTTCACTTTTTGTGCGGGTTCGCCGCGAAGAATTAGGTTATACACAGACAGAATTGGCTTTTCGCGCAGGTCTCAGTACGCGCTTTGTTAAAGAGTTTGAATTAGGTAAAAAAACAGCGCGACTTGATAAAGTGAACGAATTACTAAACTATCTAGGCGCCAGTCTTGAAGTTAAAAGACGGGGGGGCTAATGTCTAAAGGACGTGTTTATTTTAAAAATCAGCAGGTTGGTTCTATTGAAAAAAATACGGATGGTTCTTTTCATTTCTGTTATTTACCCGAAGCGAAATCTGCCAGTTGGACACTGCCTTCAACCCAAAATATCTATACTTCTGAAGAGCTTTTCCCTTTTTTTGACGGACTTATTCCCGAGGGCTGGCTTTTAAATCTGGTTGAAAAAAACTGGAAGATTTCAAAAAATGACCGCATG
>JAYVKY010000016.1:0-2546 GCA_043767965.1 Pseudobdellovibrionaceae bacterium | reverse complement strand
CCTCGGGGCATTTTTGCCAAGCCAGACAAGGGTCAGCGCATTCCGTTTAATGTAAATGATGTCGATTGCATTGTGAATGCCAACGTTTTACGAATGTTGACGCTGACAAAAAATCAAAATCAAGCTGGATACAAAGAATCTTGTGATGTTTTAAATTTTTCAATTGAAAATGATTTGCAAAAACGATGTGGAATCTATTACCCAAATTCCTATGCTATCTTTTTTGCAATATCGAATGCTTACACTGCGGGTGCAATGTGTTTAGAAATATCAAAAAAGAAATCTGTGCAAACAATACTGCAAAATCAAGACTATAACGAAGGCTCCTGGTCAAACGAACCAGGAATTGGACGAACTGATAAGGTACAATCAACAGCGCTAGCACTTATTGCGCTGATGAATTATTCGACTAAAGAAAATATCAGATATGATTATTCAATAAAATTGGGGACAGAGTTTTTACTGTCTCAATCTAAAATGAAAACAGAGACTGAAATTTTCTGGCCCGGTGAGGTTTTCTTTTCTGCTGTGGCACAAGCTAGAAATACAGTATTGTGGCGCTCTGATGTGTATACGACAGCGCTCGTCGCTTTAGCATTAACCAAATCACAAAACTATTTGAGCAGGTTATAACGTGAAAATTTTATTTTTTATTTTAATATTACAATTTACTTTTGCCGATCATATATATCAAAACAACGATGGCTTTCCAATTTGTTATGAAAAGAATAACAAAGTTTATTTTTTCGATTGGGATCATTTTTCACATGTACAAGAAAAACAGATTTCATATTTCGAGATCAACGACTATGTCAAAGAGACAGGCCATTTGATTAAAAACTGTAGCGACCAAAAATACATTCATGATGTTCCACTAAGTATTTTAAAACCGGTTAAAACTAGTTTAGAACTATCTGATCAAGTTCAATTTCTGTTAAATCAAATTGCTCACGGAGCCACGGTGTCACGAATTGAAAAAACAACAGCTGAATTTATAACTAATAATAAAGATTTATTTAAAATAGATTCTCGAACACAAGTTGATAGTCTTAGAAAAAAATATGGCGACCTGTTTACAACGGAAGTGATTTCAGCCTGGAGCCAACACGTTTTTTCAACAGCCAAAAATTGCCAAGAATATATCGGTACATGCGATTTTTATTTATGCCAAGAGCAAAAAAATCCCTGTGGTCTTGACGGATATAATTTAGGATTTGGCTTTAAATACTGCAGTGGCAGCAGGTTTGAATTAATGCCGCAAATGGAATCCGAATTAGGTCATCAATGGGTCTCTGACGTATTTCAGTGTTTACAAAAGCGCAGTCTGTTCATTTCGCAAATACAAGAATTAAATTCTTGTGAACACATCAGATCCGACGCCTATGATTCACACCCCGATTGCTATGTGAAGGCAGGATTTTGCCAGTTAGATATTTCAGAGAAATTAAAAATTTTTCAATTAATTAAAAAGGAAATTTTTTCAACAGGCACATTAAAACAAGCTCAAGACCTTCTGCAGAAATGTTATTTGCCAACCCGCCAGCAAGAAATATTAAACCAACAACTTATTGGGGAATACTTATGAAAAAAACACTTTTGATTGCAGCTATTTTATCAATGTTTTCTTTTGATATAATGGCACAAAGTATCCCTACGGGTGTCTATACTGAACTTGCTCAGTTTCAAGGTCTGTCGGCAGATTATATACAACAGTTGCCAAAAATAATTAATAGTGCAATGAGGCAAAACGAAGTGACCTATCATAAAAATTTAAAATCGACGTGTGTGCCACGATTTGATGTTCAATATATTAATCAAATCACAAAATCAGCTGATCAAGTGGTTAATGATTTCGAATCTGGATTTATCAGCCTTGAAGTCACATTTTGTTTTATGAATACAGCTTCAGAAAAAGTGCTAGCATTATTTTTTGACCGACAATTTCAGGCTGACAATGTGTCTACGATTAAGCAGTCTTACGTAAAAGATAATACGATTTGTGAAAAAACCTATGTTCCAACGATTGGTGATTCACATTACTGTTATACTGAGCAATCTTTTGCTCAGGCTGATTATATTTTAGGTTTTACTTTCAATGTGTGGAATGATTCAGTACAAAATGCAAACGCACCTGTTTATTTTCGTGAAGTTATGGCCAGCGCTGCTCAGACTCAAAATATGACACGGCTTCATATGCAAACATATGTGCGTGGTCCCAAATTAAATTTTTTTCAAAAGGCATTTGCAAAAGATGCCATTTCATCAGAGCAGAAATCTGTTTACGAGAAGATGAAACAAAGGTTGCAATAATTACGTATGTATTTTACAAACAGCCAATGAAAATTCATCCACTCGACGCTCTGAAAAAAAATCCGTTTGTACTGGCTCCGATGGCCGGTATTACCGATCATGCATTCAGAACTTTTATGCGAAAGCTTGATGCCAGTGTTGTTGTCACTGAGCTGGTTTCGGCAACGGGTATTGAATACAAATCACAACGCACTCTGGATTTAATGAGCTTTGACGAATCACAACGCCCTATTGGT
>JAYVKY010000015.1:0-3722 GCA_043767965.1 Pseudobdellovibrionaceae bacterium | reverse complement strand
TAAACCCGCTTGAAAAAGTGGGTTTTTTTATGTCTGGACTACCGCGATTTCTTTTTCGTGAGTAAATGAACTGCAAATGGCAAAAATAGGCTTAATCCAAGGTAGGCATGAATCTGTTCGACATAGAATTTTTTATTTTCGTCAGTTAAATACATTAAAAATGGCAAGGTCGATATAATAGAAAATAAATAGGCAGATAAAAACAGGCCACTTTTTTTATGGCGCCCAATTTTCCACGAAGGAAGAAGATGTTCTCTTAAGAGGTAACCGAATAGAATCAGTAGTGCGACGCTTGTCGTGCCATGAAATCTTAAAATCCAGATAAAGATGGGTGGCGTTTCGGGTCCGAATCCATTGTCGTTTTGAAAAAATGTTTTAAGAAGCCACTGGCTCGTGCCTGAAATGTACATTAAGCCAAATATAATAAAGACAGTACGTTTTAGATTTTGACTAAGCTTCATGATCGTTAAACATTTCTTTTAGCTCTCCGTTAATATCAAATATAAAGACCTGTGCTTCAGAAGCTAAAGCACACTTTTGCACAATTTCAAAATCTGCGAACAAAGCAACCTTGGTAAGCGCATCGGCATATATACAATTGTGTGCCACAACTGAAACGGTATCGTCGACGCTTAGTCCATGTCTAAGTTGCTGTAAATAGACAGTGGACGATCGTTTGTCGTTTGTGGCTGTATTCAAAGACGAAGAGGCGACGGCATCTTTACAAATCTTGATTTGTCGAGTGATTGGGTTAGAGCCTGCGTTCATTCGAATGTCAGCAGTGCGGCTTTCGATATTAAAATAACGCAAATCTCCGCCTGCGTTGACGATACCCGCAAGGGCTGGCGTATAGCTTAGCATAAATTCAACCATTTGGTCGACGATATAGCCTTTAGTAATACCGTTTAAGTCTAAGTTTAAAGAATTCGTCAGGTAGGGAGTAAAGGCTCCTTCAGAAACGTTGAAAATTTCAAGAGCGGTTTCTAAAACGAATTTAAACGGACCACTTGTATGGAAATTAACCGAATCCGGAAAGCGGTTGTATCTGCATATTTCAGAATCAGGATTATGGCGATTGAATATTTTTTCGAGTTCACCGGCCATGTCAAAAGCTGCTGTGATGATGGGATTAAAGTTACTTTCACCGAAAAGAGTCACTTCGACAAAAGTTCCAAGCAGAGGGCGAACTCTTTTAGAGACGTTTTTTGATAAATTCATAGGTTTGTAAAATTCTGCGAACACCTTCGGTTACATGAGTCGATGAAAGAGTGGCACCACTTATATTTTTTATGTCATGATTATTTTTTAAAGTTGAGTTTTTATCTTTACCGACAAACTGCTTACGCCACTGCTCGCGCCGGATCTGTTGACCATAAGACTCGCGGTACTCAAGAATTTCAATTCCCTGAATCTTACCCTGTTTTGTGATGCCTACCGCATAGGTGATTTGCTCATGCTTTCCTAAAACCTGGTCTAATAAAACCATATTGCCTTCGCTCGATGACAACAGGGTGATGCGCTTGGTTTTTAAACGAGTTTCAGTAAGCTCTTCTATTTTATTTTTTTCTTCGTCTTTAAGTTCAAGAATGTTTTTTTTAAAAATCTGATTTGGAAAAAGTATTTTTGCTGCGTCCTCGCCCGACATATACACTTCGGCACGTGCTGTAAGAGCAACAGTCGGGCCAAGAAGCAAAAGAATTGAGGCAGAGGCGATATTTTCTTTTTGAAAAATCATTTGGTCTATTTCTTAGCAAAAGATTAAAAATGTCAAGAAAGCCGTGTAATCAGTATCAACTGGTATTCATTAAGAGTTCATTTGGTTTTCAACAATTATTTAAGTTTTTGAAAACTTGATTTTCTAATCATTATAGTGGAATTACTTGGCTTAACTTAGGAGTTTATATGAATAAATTGATTACATCTGTGTTGGCATGTTTACTGGTGACATCAGCTACTTTGGCGAATGAAGCAGAACTCAAAAGTCAAATTGACAAACTTAGAACACAAAACGAATCCATTGAGCAACAGTTACAGCAGCTATTAACACAGACAAAGAATTTAACAGAACAGTCAAAAACTAATGAAAGTACAAATGCGGTTATCGGTGGTTACGGAGAGATCGTGTATAACAACTACTCGAAAGATAGCAGCCGAAACCAGATGGATCTTAAACGTTTCGTATTGTCGGTGAATAAAACATTTAATGAAAAACTGAGTTTTAACGGCGAGGTCGAATGGGAGCATGCTATTGCGAGCTCTGGTGATCAAGGTGAGACTGCAATTGAACAAGCCTATGTGAATTACCAATTTTCACAGTCTTTAAATCTTAAAGTAGGATTATTTTTAATGCCCTTTGGTTTTCTTAATGAGTCGCATGAGCCACCTGTATTTTATGGAGTCGAAAGAAATGAAGTAGAGACGCGAATTATTCCTTCAACTTGGCGTGAAGGAGGGATTAGTCTTTCTGGAATGAGCGACTCTAATTTGGATTGGAGCCTGGGAATCGTTACAGGCTTTGATGTGGCTAAATTCGATGAGCAAGGAGAGCCATTGGGCGCCATTCATCAAGAGTTACAATTTGCTAAAGCCCATGATCTTTCTTATTTCGCAACCCTGAACTATAAGATACCGGGCTTGGTAGCGGGCGTTGGAGTATTCACGGGTAAAACAGTTCAGGGAGATGCAGATTTCAATGCGGATGCAACTAAACCAAGCTTCGCAGGTATCAGCGGCCTTGTTACGTTGACCGACGCACATGTACGTTATCAGCAGAATGGTTGGGATGCTCAGGCCTTACTGGTAAAAGGAACTCTCGGTGATGCAGATCAAATTGATAACGTGATCCAGACTTATAATACGGCAAATACAACAAGTCTGCCTTTTGTGGCCTTTGAATTTTACGGGTGGTTAGTGCAAACAGCCTATGTATTTTCACTAAGTCATGATGCAAGCTTTGCTCCGTTTGTAAGATTCGAAGAATTCAATACTCAAGCAAAGGTGCCAGTAGGTTTTTCTGCAAGTTCGACTAACGCAGATCACGTCGCTACGGTAGGTGTTTCTTATAAGCCGGTTGCGCAGGTGGTGTTTAAGGCAGACTATCAAAATTACAATGACAACTCAGCAAGTAATCGGTTCAACTTAGGCATGGGGTATATGTTTTAAGTTTAAATCTTTTTAGAGGAAGTAGATTTGAACGAAAAAAACGATAGAGAATTTCAATAAAATTTTAAAGTGCGAGCTTGCCGGACTTGTTCGATACACACTCATTACCACCTGATTTTTGAATATTAAAAAGTGCCAACATATTAAACAATTTATTGTCACATATAGTTAGTTGTTGTTACTTGAATTTTAAAATTTAACCAACCAAAAAATTTATAGAACAATTTTTCAAGATAAAAACAAACAAGGAGAATTAAAAATGTTTACAAAAATTAGTCTATTAGCTGCTGCCTTATTAATCGCTGGTTGTCAGGCAATGCCTTATCAGCCCTATGCTCGCGACGTTAAAAGAAAACCTCAATTAAGTGGACTTGTTGCATTAAAAACTGAACATAATGCAGAAGACCGTGCCAAAGCAGATCTAATGATGAAATCAAACTGTGGCGTTTTGCCAATTAAGATTTTAGAAGAGGGCGAAGTTGCTGTTGGCCAAACAACATCTGGCAATGCATCAGAAACAAAAGATCAAGGTGCGCCAGGAGCTAACATTGGATCTTTAT
>JAYVKY010000014.1:0-4287 GCA_043767965.1 Pseudobdellovibrionaceae bacterium | reverse complement strand
CAGTGAACGAGGACATGGCCACTGATGAAGAAATTTTTTCAGCAGAGCTCGAAGTTGATGCAGAGGATGCAAAACTAAATTTAAAAACTGCAACCGAAGGACAGGCTTAATACTTATGGCAAAAAAGAATAACCCAAAAAATACTCAACAAGATAAAATTACAGAGATCACAGAGAACCTTGAAATTGAAACTGAAACAGTGATCGAAGCTATTTCGATTGATACAGCCATTTTCTTACAGGAAGAATCTGAATCTGAAGGTTTTTTGCCCGAAGTTTCTGAAAATACAATCTTTGATGAAGAAGATATTTTAGACTCAGAATTAGCTTTAGCGCAAATCGACCTAGAAGGTACAGAGCTTGCGGATTTTCAGGCCGAACAGATTGATGAAATTGAATTTATTGAAGAAGAACAAGCCGAAAGCATTGTTGAAAGTATTTTATTTGCCAGTGATCGTCCCGTCAGTTTGGCGTCGATACGTGAAGTTTTTAAGGGTACAAATATTAAAAAAGATCGCATTCACAGAATATTAGATAATTTAGCTGTTGAATATGCAGGCGGCCGTCGCGGAATTTCTTTAGAAGAAATTACCGGTGGTTTTCAATTACGAACTAAAGTTGATAATATGAATTTTTTAAAACGCACAGTTAAAGCACGTCCATTTAAATTATCGGGTCCGGCACTTGAAACTTTATCTATTGTTGCTTACAAGCAGCCCGTTGTTAAAAGTGAAATCGATCAAATTCGTGGTGTTGAATCAGGTCATTTGTTACGTGCATTGATGGAAAAAGGTCTGTGTAATTTCGAAGGTAAAGCCGAAAACTTGCCCGGAAAACCTATGCAATACGGAACAACACGCAGATTTTTAGAAATTTTTGGTTTAAGAAATGTGAAAGAGCTTCCGACGCTTTCACAAATTGATGAATTACTGCCAGAAGGTATCGGCGACGAAGAAGAGTCAAAACCGACGTTATCAATGGTCACCGATTCTATGTCTGAACATGTGATTGACATCAGTTATTCACAAGGCGAGGAAGAACTAGGTAAGATTGAAAATGAACTTTCAACGATCACGACATCATCTGATTTTTTTGAACAAGAAAAAGTTCGACAAAAACAAAAAAAAGAGGCCGATCGTGCCCAAGATATTCGTGACGCCATGATCGTTGGCGAAGCTGTTTCAAATCGCGATAAAAATTGGCTAGCCAAGTATGAAGAATCTTTAAATCAACCAATTGTTGTGATGACCGCTGAATCTGTTATTGAAACTGAAGTTACAGCAGCAGTTGATGCTGACGACGAGGACTCAGATTCAGATGAATTGCCGTTTTATGACGAGGCTGATTCGGAGCCCGAAAGTCACGTATAGATGAAGCAAAAAATGGGCTCTGTATTTTTAGCAGCCCTTTTTTTATATTTAGTTTCGATGATGATCGTGATGGGGAATGGCTCGTCATTTTTAGGACGTTATCTAAGCACAATGTATCTTCCGGTTGCTAATAGTATTGGGCTAAATACCACTTGGAATTTTTTCTCACCAGATCCCGCACATACAATGTATTTAAAATATCGAATTTTATTTCAAGATGACTATGGTAATGAGAAAAAAGAGACTATTGAAAAATACTTTCCTGACGATGCCACCGAAAATAATTTTTGGCTGCAACATCGAAGACTGACCTATATCATGCGATTTTTGGTGGCAGATTCGACGCGACTTGAAAAATTTCTAGTCCCCTGGGTTTGTAAAAATAATCCAGAGGCCACACATATTCAAACTGAAATCGTATTATACCGCATACCAGCTCTTGATGTTGTGACCACTTTAAAATCAGAAAATTACGATGATCTATTAAATCAAGAACAAATCAACCAAATGACGTATGCCTGTGTTCATTAATTATATTTTCGAAATGATTCTTAAAATGAAAACTTTTTTGTTTAGCCAGGGGCACATAGAGCGTTTGGGTTTTATGCGATTTTTTCTTTGTGGAACATTATTCTATTTAGCAATTTTCAGACAAATGAATATCGATCAGTTTAATCATTTATCACTCATTCCAAGATCTGAATCCTTAAGTCTGTTCCCAGATTTTTACAGACCCTATTTTGAATATTTTTTTTGGCCCGATTCATTTGCTGGCATAATGCATGGAATATTAATAGGGCTTTTGTTTTTGGCGACATTAGGTTTAACGAATCGGCCGCTGTTGTTTTTCACATGGGTTGTTTCACAAGGTTTTGCAAACAGAAATTATTCAATGCTTTTTGGGGCCGACGTGATCGGGGCTTTGTTCTTATTCTATTTATCATTTACAAATTGTACGAATTATTTCTCGATTAAAAATTTATTCCCAAAAATATTTTTTAAGCAAAAAAAATCTCACAATCCTGAATATTTTTTAGATCAATTAAGTACTATTTTTTTTAGACTGATGCAGATTCAAATTTGTGTGATTTATATGTATACAGGATTTGAAAAATTAAAAGGCAGAACGTGGTGGGATGGAACCGCCTTGTGGACAGTATTTGCAAATCCTCAGTTCTCGGCATTTGACTTTGTGTGGCTAAAAAGTTTTCCAGTCTTTTTTGCAGTGGGCACTTTTATCACTTTGATTTTTGAAGTTTATTTTCCCGTGATGGTTTTAAATAAAAACACCAGAGGATATTGGCTCTGGGCGGGGTTATTTTTTCATGTCGGTATCGGCGTCAGCTTAAGCCTGATGACTTTCTCGGTGGTTATGCTTTCGACTTATTTTTTATTTATAGATCGTTCTATTCTGAGACGTTGGCCTAGTCGCAGTTTTCAAAATCAAAATGTTCAGTCTATAATTGATGAGTGAGTTCAAATCGAATCTTTTTATATAATTATTTAAACAGAGCTCTTTTGATTATGACGTTAGCGACAGCCTCTTGTACACCAGTAGCCCAAAAAAGTTTACTAACAAATCTGAGTGTTTGTGAAAATGCAAGCAGTTGTACGCAAACGATAGCGAATGAAATAACAGGTCAACCGTCGATAACAGCATCTGATTCGGTGGTTACGATGGGTGTTGATAAAAGTGACCTTGTTGAAATTACAGGAACATGCCAAGATTTAGGACGAAAAAATAATCAAATTGTTGTCGAAGTATTAAGTGACGAAGATGAATCGATCGGAACAAATATCTATATTAAAAATGACACCAGTGACATGTGTTTGACAAATGTGGTCGGTTTATTAACAAGTCAGCAATGCTTTTTTGTAACCCATGGTAATGGTTTATCAAAAATTGATACCGGCACCACGCATACCTATCCTCAATGTATTAATGGCCGATTTGGTTTTAAGGTCAGGCTGGGCGGGGTATCAACAGTCGGTGCCGTAGTTAAAAATTATTTGGTGCGTATGGATCTTCGAACAGAAAATCCTGGATCATCAACAGGTTGGGTAAAAACCACTATTCAAAGAAATGTCTCGGCACCCAATTTTTCAGTGATTGCAAATTCATCTTTAAATCGTTGTGAAGTTAAAATTGAAGCCAGTAAATTTAAACATGCGCCCTATAACCCCGAAAATATCCCAAGTTTAAGTTACATGGTTATGGCCGAAACGAATGGCTATACCGCAACAGGAACACCAAACCCTGCCGTACCAGTCAGTTTAAATCGGTTTACCTCTTTTGCGCCCGTTAATTTTACAGGGATTGATGGTGGTGATTCAGTATATAATTTTTTTGACGGCGAACCGGCCTATGCAACTTTACCAGTCAGTCCAATCACCTTAATGCCGGGGACAAAGTACAATTATCGGGTGAAGGCCTATGATGGTTTTATTGAAGGCCCATTAAGTTCCTTAAAAACTTGTGAAATAGATGCCCCCAGTTTTTCAGCTGGAACATCTGGCGCTACATGTAATTTAGCCGTGACCACTGGGGCCATTGCGGGCTATTCATACGAATGGGCTTATTCAACAAATGAAAACTGGTATAAAACAACACCTTACGGGGCGTCGACAACCGTTTGTTTCGGAACATCATGTGTTTTTGATATGTCAGCGTTGGGTATTGGTATTAAAAATTATATTACGGTCAGAGCCTTCAATGGCGGTTTTTACGGTAAATGGGCTAGGGCTGTTGCCTGCGCCCGCCAACCCTAATTAATATTTGTAATTTAAAAACTTTCATCAAAACTGACTTGGCCTGAAACTCCGGTTTGGTAGGCCGAAACCCGACGTTCAAAGAAATTTGCAAGTTCTTGCATGTCTTGCAGTTCTAAAAAGCCAAACGGATTTTTAGAATTATAACG
>JAYVKY010000013.1:0-7479 GCA_043767965.1 Pseudobdellovibrionaceae bacterium | reverse complement strand
GTTCTTTTTACAAAACCGTTTGCAGCTAATACTGATAAACCTTGAAGTTCGGTATTACTGCGAGAAAAAATTTGAATTTTTTGCACTCTTAGAAATATCAATAAAAAAGTCTTGAATTTTTTCAATTGGCCTCTCGGCGACCTCTTGCAAACTAAACTCGAAATAAAATACAAACAGCACCAGCGTAGCGGTCCACAGTAAAACCTGGGCACCAATAGAATTTAAAATTTTAACAAAACCTGTCGAAAGCCCAAGGCCAAGAAGGCCGCCAGGATAAATTTGTTGATCAAATATTTTTGTGTCAGGTAAATAAATTGTTATTAATGCCGCCATGCAAGCAATCATAAAAAAGCAAAGCACATGGCGAATATCTTTAAATAAAACTTTCTCGCCTTTAAAACTTAAAAATGATGCGTGAAATAACCCGGCTACTGCGACCCAGGCTGTTAAACCAAAACCTTGATAAATTAAGTCTGCCAAAAAACTACCGATCAGACCGCAATAATTCAAAGTGTGCAGCCCATGACCCAGTGAGTTTAACGAGGGGTCTTTGGGATTAAAGCTCATTAATGCTAACGCAAAGAAAAGGCCTATCCCTGAAAAGCCAATGGCGCGAACGTCTTGTTGAAATTTTTTGAAAAATGTATTCATCCAAATAGTTTAAAACCGCTTGCTGCATCAGGCAAAAGTTGCATGGTCCGGTCTAGGCGAGTTTTATTAATCTGCTCTATTCATTTTTTGTTTCACACGCCGCCTAATCTTTGCTAATACTTGCCACTTCGTGGAAAATTTAACAACCCAGCCCCCCTTATCAGAAAAATCTATTGCCGTGTCAGATTATCTGACAGAGCTAAAAATTAACGAGGTTTTCTATTCAATCCAGGGCGAAAGTACATATGCTGGAAACCCCACTTTGTTTATACGAACGACGGGCTGTAATTTACGATGTACCTACTGCGACACAAAGTATTCTTACGATCAAGGTGCAATGTGGAGTTTTGAAAAAATTTTACAATCTGTTAAAGTGTCTGAAACCGACTACGTTTGTTTAACTGGCGGCGAGCCACTTCTTCAAAAAGATATCCACAAACTGATCCACATTTTATGTGATCAAAATTACAAGGTGTCTCTTGAAACCAGCGGTTCAAAATCAATTCAACACGTTGATGCAAGGGTGAAAATAATTCTTGACGTAAAAACCCCTGACAGCGGGGCCGCTGATTCGTTTTTACCTGAAAACATCGGTTTCTCGAATGAAAATACGGAATATAAATTTGTTATTTGTTCTGAAAAAGATTTTGCTTGGTCAGAAAATTTTTGCCGTCAACATGATTTATTAAAAAAATTTACAGTTTTATACAGTCCATCACACGGCCAAGTATCTGAAAAATGGTTGGCCGAAAGAATTTTACAAAGAAAGTTAAAAGTTAGGTTGCAATTGCAGCAACATAAGTATATTTGGTTACCCACAACTCGCGGTGTTTAAAAAAAATAGACGCCGTATAAACAATAAAACAAACGCTTCTAAGCAAGACATCACTGACGACTCACTGATTCACTTAGGATACAAAGAAGAGGAAAACACATGACGCCAAACATGACGCCAAACTTGAACAGCTCTGAAAACCTTTTTGTGGCTAACTTACAGCAAGTTAGTTTAGAAAAGTTAGTAAAGAGCAAATTAGAAGTTTTGTTCCAACAACAAAAAGAAGCTCAAGTTGAGTTAAGTGGCCTATATAATGTTGTCCTTGAACAAGTTGAAAGACCTTTAATTGAACTTGCTCTTAAGGCTTACAATGGCAACCAAGTTAAGACTGCCATTATGTTAGGTATTAACCGTAACACTCTTAAAAAGAAAATTGATAATTACAAACTTAAACCTAAAAAAGGTGCTCAAGCACAAGCACAAACTATGTCTGAAATGGCGACTCCTTCTGTAGTTTCTTCTTTAGGAACTTCAGCAGTTTTGACTCAGTAATTATTTTTTAATTCTGCCACTGGCGGAAGAATCAATAAATACTTTAGCTAAACCAAAAGGGCTCTTGATTAGAGCCCTTTTTTTTTGGTAAATTATATTCTATAAATACCCAGTTTTTTGATCCAGAGGGGTTTTGGATGAAAAGAGTAATTTGTGAATCATAACGGAAATAATGGCTTCAGCACTAAAATTCCACCGCAAAGTTTAGAGGCTGAATTTTCAGTTTTAGGCGGTCTGATGTTAGAGCGCGAAGCGTTTGATCAAATTTCTGATCTTATTGATGCTCAAGATTTTTATAAACCTGCACATCAACTTATTTACAAAACAATCCGCGAACTTCACCAAAAAGCAAATCCTGTTGATATTATAACTGTGATGAATTCGCTGCAAACCAAAAATGAACTCGAACAAATTGGTGGTGCAGAATATTTGGCGACACTTTTAGAAAAAGTTGTCTCTGCCGCAAATATTGATTCACATGCAAAGATTATTCGTGAAAAATCACTTCTAAGAAGACTGATTTCAACCTCTTCGGGGCTAATTGAAAAAGCCTATGGGACTGAATACACAGACGTTGAATCCCTGATTGATATGGCCGAAAGTGAAATTTTGAAAGTCGGCGAAAGCAAAATGTCACAGGGACTTATTTCATCGCTTGATATCGTAAATAAATCTATTGAAAAAATTGATGATCTTTACAAACGTAAGGTCGATGTGACCGGAATTGCCACAGGTTTTACAGAGCTCGATAAAATGACATCGGGCCTTCAGCCTGGGGAAGTTATTATTATTGCTGCACGTCCTTCTATGGGAAAAACAGCACTGAGTTTAAATATTGCGACACACATGGCAATTCGCGATAAAAAGAAAGTCGCCTATTTTTCTGTCGAGATGGCAAAAGAACAATTAATGATGCGTATTTTGGCCAGCGAATCGCGCGTGAATATGGGCGAAATAAAATCTGGCCGCATACAAGATTCTTCGTGGCCAAAATTAATTCAAACCGCCGGCTTTGTCGGTGAGGCACCACTTTATATCGATGATACCTCGGGAATTTCTCCGTTTGAAATTCGTGCGAGGTGCCGCCGAATGAAAGCCACAGTGGGCCTTGATTGTATCATGATCGATTACCTTCAAATTATGGATTTAAAGCAAAAAGTTGAAAGTCGCGAGCGCGCAGTTGCTGAAATTTCAAAATCACTCAAAGCAATTGCCAAAGAAATGCAAATTCCGGTCATTGCTTTGGCCCAGTTAAATCGTGGTGTCGAAAGTCGTACTGATCGCAGACCTATGTTGTCAGATTTACGTGAATCGGGCTCTATCGAGCAAGATGCCGATGTCATCATGATGTTACATCGTGAAGATTACTGGGATAAAGAAAGTCCTGAAAAAGCGGGCCAAGCTTTAATTATTATTGGTAAAAATCGTAATGGACCGACTGGTGATGTAAAATTGCATTTTGACGCAAAAACAAATAAGTTTCGCGATGCTGACCCAGATCGTGTTTCGGCTTTGCCACCACCACATGCTCCGCCACCAATGCCTGGGCAGTATGGAAAACCTAAGAATTTCGCACCGGGTGCAAACAGTTAATTTTTTTTGAGCGGCTCTTAAACTAAAAATTTTTGAGCCATCGCCCAATACAACGGTAAGCCTAATAAAATATTAAACGGAAATGTTAATCCCAAAGACATTGATAAATAAATACTTGGTTTAGCTTCTGGCAAATTAGTTTTAAGTGCGGCTGGCACAGCTATATAAGATGCGCTGGCTAATAAAATAATAAATAAAAATCCATCGCTGGCTGATAGGCCCAAGGCCTTTGAAATTAATAAACCGAAAATTGAATTTATCAGTGGGGCGACAATAGCTATTGCTGTTAAAAATATTGCGTTGTTTTTTAATTCTTTGATTTGCCTGGCTGCAGACATGCCTAAATCTAATAAAAAGAAACATAAAAAACCTTTAAAAATATCATAGACAAAAACTTGATAATCGTGCGCCTTGGCAGGATTCATAACATAACCTATGCCAAGACTTCCGATTAAAATAAAAACTGACCCATTCAAGAAGGCATCATGCAAAGTTTCTTTCATAGAAAATTTCACGGCCTGATTACCTGATCGTGCTGCAGAGGTTTTAGCTAAAACTAAACCAATAATAATTGCGGGGCTTTCCATTAAAGCCATTAAAGCCACCATGTGGCCGCCATAAACCAACCCACGATTTTCTAACCAAGAAATTGCCGTCAGAAACGTGACGGCGCTAACTGATCCATAACAGGCCGCTGCTGCTGCTGCATTCTGTGAATCCAATTTTTTTCGTAATATAAAAAACATCCATAGTGGCACAGCCACAGCTGCAAGGATTCCCGCGCAGATCGTGATCAAAATATGTTGATTAAATTCAGCATTCGCCAAAGCTATACCACCTTTAAAACCTATCGACATTAATAAATAATACGACAAGAATTTTGTAATTTGCGGTGGAATTTCAATATTTGATTTAAACCAAACAGCCATAACACCAAGGCAAAAAAATAAAATCGTAGGGTCTAAAATCATTTCCATATTGCTATTAAACAGAAGTTTAAATAATTACACAATCATTAAGTCGACTTTAAAATTAAATGCCACCCAAACTGAGTTCGTACGGGTTTAGAAATTTGATCAATGGGTAAGGCCAAACAGGCCTCTTCAAAAGTTTCAACGAAGCGCCCGGTCTTAAATAGACCAAGATGGCCGCCACTTTTCGCTGAAGAGCATTTAGAATACTTTTTCGCAAACTCTGAAAACTGTTGAACAGATATTAATTTTAACAAAAGATCTTTGGCTTCATATTCGTGTGACACTAAGATGTGATAAATATTCATTTTTAAATTAATACCTATATACCCAAGCTAAACCTTGGCTGTCGGCTGTCGAGGTCGGAATGATCATCCAAGATGTGGTTGATGCATCACCCGCGGACTTTGGTTTTCCCATTTGTGCGCTGGCAATACCAAAAACATAACCCATTGCAATTCCTAAGGGATAATCACTGGCCCAGTGTACGCCGTTATTGACCATTTGATAACTAAGTGCTGAAACCCATAGAACCGCAAGCGGTACCACATAATTTGAATACTCGGGGTAAGCTTCGTTAATCACTGTAAATGTCAAAGTGGCCGTCATCACGTGGCCGCTGGGCATCGCATCATAGTGCGCAGTTCGTTTTTGGTATTCAGGAATGCTAGGAAACGGACTCCATTTACCAAAACGCTCTGTTTTAACGTACGGGCTTTCGCGTCCGAAGGCGCGTTTTAAAAACTGACTAAAAATTGTTGAGGTAACCATACCATGAAAAATTCGTAGCCCCGTATTATAAGCTCGAACATTGTTATTTAATTGACCGTTAACAATAAAACCAGCGCCGATACCAAAATGCGTCCACCCATCACCTAAAAAATACATCCACGAGGCCGTGTCCGTAGGCAGCCTTAATAAATCAATATCGCCCGAGGATACTATAGCCTTTGTTTTGTCTGTGTTGCCCAGACCGGCCTGGCGACCCTCGTGTTGCCAATTTTCTAAAATAACTTCGTCATTATTATATAAAATTAAAGTTGAGGTAATAATACCACCCCACCACGGAATAGATTTTTTTGAAAATGACATATCAAGGGCGTTCATTGATGTCGCTGGAATTTCAAAAAGTATGCTTTTAAATTCTATTTTTTTTTCTTCTTCGGGATTTGTTTGCGCAGTTAGTTGAAAATTTAAAAAAATAATTAAAATTGTAAGAAAAAATTTCATTTGAACAATATATTTCGTGTTTAAACTTTATGTAAACAAGATTCAAAATCTTTTGGCAATGCAGCTTCTATCAGAATGGCCTGGTTCGTAATTGGGTGATTAAATTGCAATTTTTGCGCATGCAGCATCAACCTGGGCACATCTGCGCTTTTACCACCATAAATATTATCACCTAAAATTGACCTGTAACTTTCTTGAAGGTGTTGCCTAATTTGGTGAGTACGTCCAGTTTTGGGCTTGGCTTGAACAAAATGAAACGTTGCATGCGAAGAAAGTATTGTAAATTCGGTTTCAGCCGCCCAACCACCGGCTTTCACTGAAATCATGCGGCGCTTACCGCCGCCCATGCCCTTCGCAGGCGCCATGAAATTTTTGATTGTCCATGTGTTTTCATTTTCTGAACTCATAGTACAAGTCACTTTTTTACCCACGTCTAAAACATTGGGTCTTGTTAGACAAACATAGGTTTTTTCAAAATGATGATTTTTAAACATTTCAGTCAATGGCTTATTAGCAGCGGATGATTTGCTTAATAAAAAAACGCCAGATGTTTCATAATCAAGCCTATGATGTAAATATAATTTGTTTACTAAATCGGGTCTAAAAATTTCAAGCTGTTGTTGAACGGCAATTCTTTTTTTATCAAACGATGGTTGCGACAAAACCATTGCCGGTTTAAGTACGCTAATAATAAATTCATCTTCAAATAAAATTTGCATTAAAATAAATATTCTATACCCAAAAGATACGAAGTCACTTTTTCTTCTATGGATCTTGCTGGGTTGGCGCGGCTTGCGCCATTGCCAAACGTACTGTTTACCGCTGAAAATACGATTTCACCTTTAAAATTGATATTTGGTGTGTACGAATAATTTCCGTATATATCAAACTGTGAAAGGGTTGGGCTTGCGGATCCTGAGTTTACCGGTGATTCAGAAAATTGTGTTGTTAACAAATATTTTACATTTGCACCGAATCCAACATCATTTTTTTCAGTCACTGGAAAGTACCCGCCGACTTGTAGTTGAAAACCACTTGTGTCAAATGAAGAAAATGCTGTCGGTGATGAATCTGACATCTTTGTGCTTTTTGAAATATAACCAGCACTTCCTAACAAACTAGGCCCCCAAAAATTACCATCCAATGAATACTTGTAACCAAATAATAAGTCCATTGTGTTTACCGTATAACTCAGATTTGCAGGCGATGAGCCCACAAGCGAATTATAGCCCGTAAAAAAAAGTTGCTCTAAAGAAATATTTGCAAAGTACTGTGGTGTAATCCAAAGCTCGCCCCCCAAATGAAACGTCGGCGATAAACTGTTCCCAGAATCATAGGCCTGACCTGTTGTTAGCACCGTCGATAATTTATAATCTGTAAATCCGCCAAGAAGAGTGATTTTGCCAAACTGTGGCACAGCTTGAGGTGCCCATTCGTCGGCTGATTTTTCCGAGTCCATCGGCGTACCCTGTATAGAGTTCTCTAGTGTTTGATACATCCTGCAACGTCTGCTATTGAGACACGATGGATTGTCTTTCCATTGAAGGGTGTAGATTGACGAGCGCCCTTAATTGAGTCTGCCTTTGATAACAGCTCGGAGAGTCGCCTTTGAATTACAGGATCGATTCGCATATGTGAAAAGTGTGAGGCCTAACGAATGGAAGGGACTTCCCCACCCCGAGTTATCCGCTGAGCGGAGACCGGCAA
>JAYVKY010000012.1:0-3177 GCA_043767965.1 Pseudobdellovibrionaceae bacterium | reverse complement strand
GCTTTTTTCTCGCAGGACCATCTGAAATAAAATTCCAGATGGTCCGTGAATTAAGTTTTGAACAGCAAGATATTTTAAAGTGCTGTATCGTTTTAAAAGTCAGTCGCAGTGGGTATTATGATTGGTTAAATCGACCTGCGTCAGATCGTAAAATTGCCAATGAAAAATTAGCGCTGCAGATCAATAAAATTTGGTCAGACAGCCGCGAAAGTTACGGCTTACCAAGAATTGTTGAAAAACTGAAATCTGAAAATATTATTGCCGGTAAAAATCGAGTTCATAAAATTATGAAAATAAATAATATCGAAGGCGTCGGTCGCAAAAAATTTAAAGTTGTGACGACGGATTCAAATCACAATTTACCAATAGCTGAGCGGCATTTTAAAACCGAGCACCACGCTGAGCTTGTGACTGAGCCCAATCAATTTTGGGGCGGAGATATTACGTATATTAAAACTGATGAAGGCTGGCTTTATTTATCGGTGTATTTAGACTTATTCACCAGAAAGATTGTAGGGTATGCGATGGATAAAAACATGACTGTGGATCTTATACTTGAATCATTAAATATGTCGTTACGACGCCAAGATATCACAATTAAAAACAATTTAACGGCGCATACAGATCGTGGTTCGCAATATGCATCACTAGAGTACCGAAAAAAATTAGCAGCTCACGACATCACAGCGAGCATGTCAAGACGAGGAAACTGCTATGACAACGCATTTGTTGAAACTTTTTTCAGAACACTTAAGGTTGAATTAATTTATCGGCGCAGATTTAAAACCAGAGCTGAAGCACGAATGGCTATTTTTGAATATATTGAAGTTTGGTACAACAAGCAAAGATTGCATTCTTCGCTTGGATATCAAACGCCGATGAGTTATGAACAACAAACACTAAACGCTGCATAATTCTCGTGTCCGTTTTTTCGGGGTAAGTTCAGTGCGGCTGATCGCATGTTATATTGAAGATTCTGAAATTTTTGAAAAAGAATGAAAACTGATTCCATTTGACCCGACCCAGCGTGTGGGTTCGAGTACTGATGGTAATGGTGCGCGATAGGGGATTTGAACCCCTACACCTTGCGGCACTGGCACCTCAAGCCAGCGTGTCTACCAATTCCACCAACCGCGCACGTTGTATAAATAGTAAATCAATAATTATGGCTTAATATAATCTGAAATCAAAGTGACAATCAAGGGCACTTTTTGTGCAAATGTTAAGAATCGCCACTAGACAATGGTCGCAATTTCTTTCTTTTTATCAAAACACTAACCCGCTTTTTAAAAAGCACTGTCTTACTTTCAAGAGCACGGAAGCTCTGGTTAAAGACGGCAAGGGCACTGCGGCCAAGGATGGCTGCTCCGAACTGTCGCTATACAAAGCCAAGGATGGTTTTGCAGGATGAAAGGCAACAAGAAAAAAAGGAGTTTTTCGTGGAGTTAGCTGAAGTATTCATATTTTGCGGTTTTTATTCAAGCCTTGTGATCTATTCCCTCTGGATTACGGTGGCTGACAGATTCAACACTCTTGATTCTGAAAGAGTAAAAAACTAAAGATTCAGTTTTTGAAAGAATTTGATGGGTTAGGTGGTTCCCCAATCAAATTTTTCAGCGGAAGTTAAAAGCTTCCGCTTTTTTTTGTTTGAGTCGACTTGTTTGTGTTTGTATAAAAATAAAGTCATGGCATATTCAAAAATATGAAATTGTCAGACCTGAAATATGATTACCCCTCAAATTTAATTGCCTTGGTACCGTCTAGGCCAACGCGGGTGATGTGGGTTGATTCTGCGGGGAATCCGTCAGAATTAAAAATTTCTGATGTCATTGGGAAAATTCCAGCCGGTGATGTTGTTGTCGTGAATGACACCAAAGTTTTAAAACGACGCATATTTGCAGAAAACGATCTGGAAATTTTATTTTTAAATCAGCTTTCAAACGGACATTGGAAAGTTTTATTTCCGTCGAAAAAATTTGTCATTGGTGATTCTGTCATTTTACCCAATGGTTCAAAAATGACGTTGCTTGAAAAAGGATTGCCACAAATCGTCAGCGTCGAGCCCGGATTAACAGACGCGGATTTTGAAAAAATGGCAGAATTGCCTTTGCCACCCTACATTCAAAAAGCACGAAATGAACGTCACAATACCGTTGATGATAAAAATTGGTATCAAACAGCCTGGGCAAAAAAAGCAGGCAGCTTTGCAGCACCGACGGCCAGCTTGCATTTTTCAGAAAATGATTTAAATCAGCTTGAAATAAACGGTGTTCAAGTTTTAAAAATCACACTGCATGTGGGCTTAGGTACTTTTTTGCCGGTGAAAGTGGATGATTTGGACCATCATCAAATGCACAGTGAATTTTATGATGTGCCAGAAAATGTTTGGTCTGAAATAGTAGCAGCAAAAAACAAACATAAATCGGTATGGGCTTTGGGGACAACGGTGACCAGAACGCTTGAAACTGTGGCAAGGACAAATCAACTATCTGGCGAATCAAAAATACTTCTACAAGTCGGATCTGAATTTCAAATCGTTAATCGGTTGATGACAAATTTTCATCAACCAGAATCAACATTGTTGGCTCTGGTTGCAGGTTTTTCAGACTTGCGGACTGTTCAAAAAAATTATCAATGGGCCATAGGACATAAATTTAAATTATTCAGCTATGGTGACTTTTCGGTTTGGTTGAAGTAAGTCATTAGGATGAATTCAGAAAAAAAAATAAATAATCCGCACAATTTAAAACTGGGTCAGTTTAAATTGCATAAAAAATCAGGTCAGGCTCGTCGTGCGACGTTTATGACCGCGCATGGCAGTTTCGAAACTCCCGCATTTATGGCGGTCGGAACAAAAGCAACTGTAAAGGCAATGACTCCTGAAGAATTAATCGCCTGTGGCACACAAGTTGTTTTAGGAAATACATATCATTTGCATTTACGTCCTGGCGAAAAATTAATTCAGCAGTTGGGCGGTTTACATAAATTTATGAATTGGTACGGGCCCATATTGACAGATTCGGGTGGTTTTCAGGTTTTCTCGTTATCAAGTTTACGAAAAATGTCAGAATTGGGTGTTGAATTTCGGTCGCATTTAGATGGCGCAAAATATTTTATTTCGCCTGAAAAAAGTATGGAAATCCAAATGGATCTGGGCTCTGATATCATCATGGCCTT
>JAYVKY010000011.1:0-8106 GCA_043767965.1 Pseudobdellovibrionaceae bacterium | reverse complement strand
AGATACTTTTTTAAAAGAGGGTGCCGAAGCAGCGCTTATTAAAGTCAGAAATTTAAAAGAGATATTTCAAGATCGTTTTTATTTAGAAACGTGTCAGACGCTGCCGGTTTGGAATGAGATCAATCAGTTTTTATTAGAAGCTTCGAAAATATGTCATGTTCCGATGGTGGCAACAAATGACATACACTATACAACGCCAGATGATCAAGTTGCTCAGGAAGTTTTGATATGTATTGGTATGAATAAAACACTGTCTGATGAATCTAGATATAAACTAGGTGGTTCAGAGTTTTATTTTAAATCACCAGAGCAAATGAAAAAATTATTTTCTGCAAATCCAGAAGCAATTGCTAAAACTTTAGAGATTGCAGATCGTTGCAACGTTAAATTCAATTTAAAAGATAAAGATGGAAAAGCCATCTATCATTTACCAAGCTTTCCAACGACCGAGGGCAGAACGGTTAAGGAAGAAATTAGATTTAGGTCTTTAGAAGGTCTAAATCGTCGTTTTACAGAATCTTTGTTGACGGCAGAAATTATTTCTGAAGAAAATAAAAAAGAATATCATGACCGTTTAGATTTTGAATTATCAATTATCGATCGTATGGGGTTTAATGGATACTTTCTGATCGTCCAAGATTTTATCAACTGGGCGAAAAATCGTGATATACCAGTGGGTCCGGGCCGCGGTTCAGGAGCTGGCTCTATTGTGGCTTATAGCTTACGAATTACAGATCTTGATCCGATTCCAAATTTTTTACTGTTTGAAAGGTTTTTAAATCCAGAGCGGGTTTCGATGCCGGATTTCGATATCGATTTTTGTCAAGAACGTCGTCAAGAAGTGATTGGGTATGTCACTGAAAAATATGGAACGCCCTCAGTTTCACAAATTATTACTTACGGAAAATTACAAACGCGTGCGGCAATTAAAGACGTTGGTCGTGTGTTGGGATTGTCGTTTGCCGAAGTTGATATAGTAAGTAAATTAATTCCTGATAAATTGGGCGTTACCATTGCCGAATCTTTAGAGATGGAACCTCGAATTCGTGAAGCGATGGATTCAAATCCAACAATTCAAACACTTGTTGAACTTGCGATTAAAGTGGAAGGCCTGGTTCGCCATGCCGGAATTCACGCGGCGGGCGTGATCATTGCTGATGGCGATTTACGCCTTCATGCGCCGATGTATCGTGGTGCAGATGATGAAAATGTTGTGCAATTTGATATGAAGCACGCGGAAAAAATTGGTCTGATTAAATTCGATTTCTTGGGGCTAAAGACGTTAACTCATATTCATCATGCCTTAAAACTTGTACAACAAAATCGTGGTCTTAAGATTCAAGAAAAAGATATTCCAATTCATGATTCAAAGATTTACGAATTACTTTCACGTGGTGATACGGCTGGTGTATTTCAGTTCGAGGGCGAAGGCATTACAGATGCAACCAGAAAAATAAAACCCTCAAAATTTTCTGATATCGTGGCAATTACTTCGTTGTATCGACCGGGTCCGATGGCAAATATTCCAGATTTTACAAAGCGTAAACATGGAGAAGCTCCGGTTGAATATATTTTACCAGAAACAAAAGCAGTTTTAGAAGAAACCTACGGTATCATGGTTTATCAAGAGCAAGTGATGGGTATTGCGGCAGTGATAGCTGGGTACAGTTTGGGCGAAGCCGATATGCTTCGTCGGGCGATGGGTAAAAAAATTAAAGCAGAAATGGACCAACAGCGCGAACGTTTTTTACAAGGCGCTAAAGATCGTGGACATGATGCTGGGAAAGCCAATGAGCTTTTTGATTTGATGTATAAATTTGCTGACTATGGATTTAATAAATCACATGCCGCAGCGTACTCTGTGATTACAGCACAAACAGCATGGGTAAAACATTATTATCCGGCTGAATTTTTTGCGGCCCTTTTGTCAACCGAGGTCGGCGATACAGATAAAGTTGTTAAATATGTTAAAGACGCGCAAAAGCGCGGTTTAAATGTTAAACCACCGCATGTGAATTTTTCGGACTATCTTTTTTCAGTCAAAGGCGAACAAATTTATTTTGGATTAGGTGGTATCAAGGGCGTGGGTGGCGCAGCGGTTGAGGCCATTTTAGAAGCCAGAGAAAAAATACCAGATCGGCAATTTAAGACTCTACAAGAATTTTTCGAGGCTGTTGATTTAAGGCGCGTAAATAAGCGAGTCATTGAGTCAATGATCAAAGCCGGTGCCTTTGAGGGCTTTGATGTTCACCGTGCACAATTATTTAAGGGCTTCCCCCAATTTATTGACCGGGCAGTAGGAACACAAAAAGATCGAGAGATGGGACAAGTCAGTCTATTTGATATGGGAAGCCAACAAGAAATAATCACTTTACCAAATGAAAAGGTGTGGGGACGTATTCAATCTTTAGCTCATGAAAAAGAAGTGCTCGGATTTTATCTGTCGGATCATCCTTTAAAAGGGTTTGAAAATTTATCAAAGGTCTGGGCATCGAATTCGATTTTAGAAATTTCACAAATGACATCTGAGGATGTAAAGCCTGCGCCGCCAGATCAAAAATTTAATCGATTTAACCAGCAGCAACGTCGACGCGTGATCATAGCGGGCCTTATTATAGAATCGAAAGAAATGATCACTAAAAAAGGTACACGCATGGCCTTTGGTAAGGTTGAAGATTTAACAGGTACAGCCGAACTTGTGATTTTTCCGGATACATTTAGTCAATGTGGGCATTTGTTAAAAGAAGAGCGTCCTGTTTTAGTGGGTGGTACGGTTGAGGTCAACGAGGGCAACGTAAAAGTCATTGTTGATAATATTGCACCCTTTGAAGAAGCCATGAGAAAAACACAGAGAATTACATTCAGATTAGATAAAATTTCTGAAGACAAATATGAGAACTTAAATCAATTGATTAAAAATTTTCAAGGAACAACAGAGGTTCGTTTGATCATAAACATCGACAATCGTCTGGTACAACTTGAAACAGACGGTGCAAAAAAAATACAAATTTCAGATTCGTTTTTTGAAGAAGCGCACCAGATGTTTGGACAGACTGATTTTATAGAAATTTAAACAGTTATTTGAGTTTTGTATAAAAAAGAAATATATTCATATAAAGAGGTAAGCCCATGAATAAACTAACATTATTAACTCTAGGCCAAATTCTAAGCCTAAGCCTAAGCCTAAGCCTAAGTTTTCTATCTTGCAAATCACAACCTGCAAAAGATCTCGCAGAAATGTCACCTCAAGAAGAAAAACCAGTTCATATTCGAAAGACAATTAAAGACGTCGATTACAGAAGCCAGAAGCAAGACCAATCATTTAAAAAACGAATTGTAATCTTGCCATTCACAGATCAAATGACAAACCAAACTGCAAATTATCAAAGTCCTGATTCAGTTAAAGCGAATGCTCGAACAGCATTTGCAAATGATTTAAGTAACTTAAGTCAAATTCTTGTAGTGCCCTTTGAAGAATTAAAAATAGATCTGAAAAAATATTTAAAAAATGGTGAATTCGATCTAAAATCTATAGCTAAAGATTCACAAAAATCAGGTGTCAGTTCAATTCTAGAGGGTCAAGTCATTGATGTCAGACTTAAGAAATCGGCGGATCAAGTGGGCCTCATCAGAAAGCTATCGGCCACCTACGAAGTGGTTGTCAGACTTCGAATTCAAAATGTTAAAACAGAACAAGAAATTTATCACACAGTTAAAACGGTGACCCTTGATGAAGAAAATACGCGCATTGCTGAGCGGGTTTCGGGCGATCAATTTTTTGTAAAAAACCCCGAACTTGTCGAGGTTTTAATTAAAGATGCCTTTTTAGATTTTACCCCACAAATACAAGAGACGTTAAATACAGTTCAGTGGGAAGGTCGTATAGCGGCTGTTCGTGCTGATAAAATTTATTTAAATGTGGGACGAATTTCAGGTGTTCAAATCGGAGATATTTTAAAGGTCGTCGAAGATGGATCTGAACTTTATGATCCAGAGTTAGGTTACAATTTGGGGCGCATTCGCGGACGAGTCAAAGGCACCTTAGAAATCGTCAGCTATTTTGGTTCTGATGCCGCCGTTGCCGTTTTGCATTCGGGATCAGGGTTTAAAGAAAGTGATCGGGTTGAGTTATATTAAATTTACAATCTGATTATTTAGGTTCAATTGATTTTAACCAAGCGGTAAATCTGCAAAAAGATTTATGGCTGAAGGCCAAATCGGGTCGAAATAATATCGTGTTAGGACTGGAACATCCCGCAGTAATTACTTTAGGTCGTCGCGCCGATCTGAACGAAGTTCATCACACAAAAATTCCAGTGATCAAAGCAACACGCGGGGGGCTGGCAACACTTCATTCAGAAGGTCAGCTTGTGATTTATCCTATTTTGCTATTAGCTCGATTTAAACTAGGTGTGCGTGATTATGTTCATACGCTTTTGCAGGCCACTGAAAATGTTTTTCTGTTGTTAAATTTAAAAACCTATAAAGACGATTTAAATATTGGTTTGTATACTGAGCGTGGAAAAATTGCATTCTGTGGTTTAGAAATTAAAAATGGAATCAGTCAACACGGGATCAGTATTAATATTTCAAATGATTTGTCTTTGTTTGATAATATCATTTCCTGTGGGTTTCAAAAGCCTGATTTGGATAGACTAAATCATTACAGAACTGACGTTGGATTACGACAGTTTTATGATCTTTGGGTCAGTGAGTTTTCGAAGCTATTGCTTTCGTAATGTGCATTATAACCAAGAGCAGCGCTTCATTAGATCAAATGATTTATTTTATTTGAAACATAATTTTTATTTTTATAAATTATCCCAATGGCCAAAGCGACCCAAGCAGAACTTACTCCGTTAATGAAACAATACTGGGATATCAAGTCCCTGCATGAAGATAAAATTCTATTTTTTCGAATGGGTGATTTTTTTGAATTGTTTTATAATGATGCCACAACCGCAGCGCCCATTTTAGGTATTACATTAACTCAAAGAAATAAAAAATCTGACGACCAAACACCTATGTGCGGAATGCCTCATTTTTCTGTGGCGGGCCCGATTAATAAATTATTATCATTGGGTCACAAAGTGGCCATTTGTGATCAGATCGAAGACCCCAAGGTTGCCAAAGGTATCGTGAAGCGGGCAGTGACACGTATTTTGACACCAGGTATGGTTTTTGATCCAGATAACATAGATGCAACAATGGCCAATTATATGGCCAGCCTTGATTTTGAATCTGTGAGTTTTATTGATACCAGTACGGGTGAATGTTTTTATTTTGAATCAGAAATTATCACAGAAAAATTAAATTTAATACAAATCATGCCCGTTGTTGAAATTGTGGTATCAGAATTATTTTTACTTGAGCAACCTTTGCATCTAGAAATTTTGTTGACAAAACATAATCTTGAAGTCAAGAAAGGAGATTTGCCATTTTCGGCCCGGAATTTGCTGGATTATGTTCAATCCTTAACGGATCAAAATATTCATAAATTATTACGCCCGTTCGAGAAAAAATTTTTTTCACACAGGCTTGAAATCAGCCCGAATACAATTCGCCATTTAGAACTTTTTTCAACCTATAAAGGTTCCGAAGTGGGTACACTTTTTCAGATAATCAATAAAACAAAAACTTCAGCAGGATCAAGACTGTTGCGTCAGAATTTGATTTTTCCATTGCAAAATGAAACAGAAATCAACGAACGGCACATTTTAATTGAAAAATTCAGAGAGCATCTGTTCGAGCTTAAAAAAACACGTGAAGTCTTATCTGCGATGGGTGATATCGAACGTAGGCTTTCAAAAATTTCATTACCCCAAGTGAACGCCAGGGATTTAATTTCGTTGGCAGATTCTGTTTCGGCGGGACTTCGGGCGTTGATTGTGTCGGAAAATATCTATAAATTCACAACCGAACTAGATCAGTGCCAAGCTTTGGTCACTGAAATAAAAAATACAATTCTAGAAGAGGCTCCCTTGTCAGTCAGACAAGGGTATATTATTCAAAAAGGTCAGTCCTCTGAGCTTGATGAGCTGATGGATCTAACCACAAATGTTCAAATGTTGTTGCAAAATCTTGAAAATCAAGAAAAAGAACGAACCGGAATTACTTCATTAAAAGTCAGATATAACAATGTGTTTGGCTATTTTATAGAGGTTACAAATACACATAAAGATAAAGTGCCCAGCCATTATCAACGCAAACAAACCCTTTCAAACGCTGAGCGATTTTGTACGGATGAATTGATTGAATTAGAAAAAAAAGTACTCTCAGCGCAAACAAAACGAAACGATCTTGAATTTGCTATTTTTGATAACTTAAAAAATAAAATTTTAAATCAAGCAAGTTTGTTATTGATGTTGTCAAAAGATTGCAGCCATCTTGATTTTTATAGCTCTTTGGCGTGGCTAAGTTTAGAGAATCACTTTTGTAAACCGATATTTTCGAAAGATAAAGTTTTAAACATAATTGAATCTAGGCATCCGGTTGTTGAGCAGTTTCAAAAAAATAAATTTATCGCAAATAATATTGAATTAAAGAGATCAGAATGTTTTTTAATTACAGGCCCAAACATGGCAGGCAAATCAACCTTGATGAGGCAAGTGGCTTTAACAGTGATTTTAGCGCAAATGGGCTCGTATGTACCGGCAAGTGCAGCAACCTTACCGATTTACGATGCGATTTTCACAAGAATAGGTGCCAGTGACCAATTAACTGAAGGTCTTTCAACATTTATGGTTGAAATGTCTGAAACTGCGGAAATGTTAAAAAATGCAACACCCAATTCGTTATTAATTTTAGACGAAATCGGACGCGGCACATCAACCTTTGATGGACTGTGCTTAGCCCAATCAATTTTAGAGCACTTAATGATAGGGGTCAGGGCACATGCGCTATTTGCAACGCATTATCATGAGTTAACCAGTTTAGATCAAAATTTTTCTGAAATTAAAAATGTTCATATGAAGATTTTAGAAAAAAATAATCAAATTCAGTTTTTGTATATCTTAGCCAAGGGACCAGCAGGGCAAAGTTATGGCATTCAAGTCGCAGAACTTGCGGGATTACCTCGTTCTATTACCGATCGGGCGAAAATATTGCTTGAAACAATTGAAACAAAATCAATCGAACGAAAGATTGATCGCATTGAAGTTCAGATCCATCCAACACCAGCAAAGCCACATCTAGACGGTCAAATACGGAAAAATCAGACTTCTTTTTTCGATTAGGTCGTTATTTCTTTTAAAAAAAAGTTTATATTATGACGCACAACAAATTTTTTTGTTGTGACTTAAATTTACTAAGCTCTTTAGAATTTAGATGTGCACAAAAATAAACAATTTTTAAAAAATTATTAAAAAAAATAACAAGGGGATTAATATGACTTTTTTTTCAAAAATAGCTTTAGCGTTCGAACATGGTGGCTTTTGGATGTATCCAATTTTAGCACTTCAATTATTCTCGATTGCTATCGTTATCGAGAGGACAATGGTTTTATTTTTTAAAAATAAAATGAATCAAAAAACTGTAGCCGCCGATTTCGAAGACCTTATTCGCCGCGGCGATCTGACTCAACTGGTGCAAAAAACACAGGCTTTACAAGCAACAACGCCAATTGCGCGCGTCACCTTGGCAGGTGCTAAAGCTGCCCAAAATATGGGTGGCAAAGAAGAGATACAAGGCAAGATGGACGAAATTTTAGGTGAAGAAAATGCCATTTTAGATCGTCGGGTTGGTTTTTTATCAATGTTTGGTAACGTTGCAACATTGACCGGTTTATTGGGAACAATCACAGGCATGATTAAATCATTTGCGGCAGTGGCCTATGCTAATCCTGCTGAAAAAGCGGCGCTATTGGCAGCAGGTATTTCAGAAGCGATGAATGCGACAGCTTATGGATTGATCGTGGCAATACCAGCATTGGTGGCTTATGCGATTTTACAAAACCGTTCCAATTTATTAGGTGAAGATTTGAATCAAACAGCATTACGAGTTTACAACTGGTTAAGCTATGTTTACGAGCCGGTTGGTTTTAAGTCTTTTAAAACAACTAAAGGCGACACAAAAACTGGTGCTGCCGTTGAAACAAACGCGTAGGTC
>JAYVKY010000010.1:0-2141 GCA_043767965.1 Pseudobdellovibrionaceae bacterium | reverse complement strand
ACAAGTCACAAGCCGCTGAAAATATAAAGCGAACTTTGGATATTTTAAGTCAAATCGAGATACATCAACCCACCGGATTATTCTTCAGTCGTTATTCATCAGATACAAAAACGCCGATGGTTAAAGATCCAAGTGTGTCATCAATCGATAATCTTCATTTGGCTATTGCGCTTTGGACCTTGAGTGAAACGAACCCAAACAATGAATTAGGTAAGAAAGCATTGATGCTTTTTAATCGGATGGACTTCAGTATTTATTATGACCACCAGTCTGGACTTATCGGTGGAAACCTAAGAAAAGAAAATGACCAGTGGGTTCGCGAAAGTTACAATTTTGCAAACTTGGGTTCTGAAGCAAGACTGCTTTACAGCGCGGGCCATGCACTTGGACTTTTCCGAAGCGTTAGAAACGACAATGATTTTTTAAGTAAAGCTTTTAGCCAGTTAAAGTTAGAAATTTACCAAAGTAATGAAGGGCCACTTCTGAAACTTTGGGATGGGTCTGCTTTTCAGTTATTTTTTCCACGGATATTTGCAAATGAAAACTTATACTCGCCTTCGCTGGAAAAATTGTTTGCAAATGAAGCTCACTTTATGATTGCCGATGGACGCAGAAGAAATTTGATGACGCCAGCCTCGCATTCGGCAATTCGCGTCGGCACGCATGAGGATGTGTATAAGGGTGAAGGCTCGATTTACCGCGATAAGGGTGGCAATCTAGCACTGGTCAGTTCTGATAATGCAGACGTCAATGATCCCATTTTACGTAAATTGTGGGAGGGCGCCTTTGCGCCCTATGCACTCGTCATGGCTGCAGCGGCGTCACCAGAAATGGTTATGCCAGAACTCAATCGTTTGGAAAACCTTCACTCGGGAGCAGATTATCTTTACAACCCGAAATTGGGTTGGATGGAAGGAATGCACGTAACAGGTTCGCAAAAAGGACACGTCGTTGCTTCGCAGCTGTCGCTGAATCAAGGTATGCTAGCGTTATCATTATTGCAGTTAGATTCTTCAGACGGCCTAAGCGCTAGTGCTCGCGCCATTAATGCAAACCCCGTAACTAGAAGCAAGATGCAGAAATTTTATAAGTATTTCGATAAAAAAGTTTCTGAAAATCTGAACTGAGCATGTGAAAAAAGCCTTCTAACAGGGGTATTGCCTTATTTGCGACTTAGTTTTTTATAAACCTCATCATCGTTTCTTTTGCCGACAAGAATAACGTAAAGAGTATCGTCTTTAACTTCAAATATGATTCGGTATTCGCCTTGATCGGCTCTTTTAAAATCATAACCCTTTAAATCAGATACATCTTGGGCTTTGGGATTTTCACTTAAAGAAATAATTTTTTTAGCTATTTGATTGGAATGCTTTTTAGGAAGCTTTTTCAAAAACTTCCCTGCGTCCTTAGCAATATCAATCTTCAGAGCCATCTAATAACTCGCTCAAAAGCTCTGCTGATTTTTTCTCGCCCATAAAGCCATTGGCTACGGCCTTATTTGCTTTATCGCCCCAATACTTGTTTTCTAGCTCTTGAAAGCGAGAGTATTCTTCAAATGAAATCACGACCGCTATGCCTCTGCCATTGCGTTCAATGCCCACGGGCTCTTTGCGTGCGTGTTCAAGCATAAGGCCAAACTCATTCTTTGCTTTAGTTGCGGTCATTTTAAACATAATTACCTCTTTGGTTGTGCAACTGTTGTCGGCACATTTAATTAGCTACTTCAGCTAATATAGCTCAGTTAGCCAACTTAGTCAATATATTTGTAAGTATTTGATACTACTATAAAAAATTGGCTCCGCGATTTTTCCATAGGATGATTTTAATTCAGTCTGCGATGAAGTTCAATCATTTGGTCAAACCAAATCTTGTGAAACAGAATTAAAATTTAATTTCTGATCAGTGATCGAACCACCGTTTATGTTCAATGGCCAGACATCGATTCGAAATAACTTTAAGCCCAGAGTTCTGGGCTCGGCTTTCAGCTTCGGGGTGTGAAATCCCAAGTTGCAGCCAAAGAACTTCAGCGCCTCCGACGGATATGATTTCATCAACAACTTCTGGGATTTTATCGGAGCTTCGAAAAACATTTACAAATTTTCTGTATTCAGCCGGAACTTCTTTAAGTGTCGCATAGATTT
>JAYVKY010000009.1:0-10495 GCA_043767965.1 Pseudobdellovibrionaceae bacterium | reverse complement strand
CGCCGCCACAGACATTTCTTTTTCAGAATTAAACGTAAAATCCACAAGGCTGACATTCGGAGTCGGTACCCGAACTGATAAACCATCAATTTTACCTTTTAATTCAGGTAAAACTAAACCCACAGCCTTTGCGGCACCCGTTGTTGTCGGGATCATCGATACAGCCGCGGATCTGGCGCGGCGCAAATCTTTGTGTGCAGAATCTAAAATTTTCTGATCGTTTGTATACGAGTGAATTGTCATCATTGTTCCAGTTGTGATTTTAAAATTGTCGTTTAAAACCTTTGCCAGCGGAGCTAAACAATTCGTGGTACAAGATGCATTTGATATAAATGTGTGTTTGGCAGAATCATACTGCGTATGATTAATTCCATAGACAACAGTTAAATCAACACCGTCAGCAGGCGCCGAAATGACAACTTTTTTTGCTCCTGCATTGATGTGTTTTTGATAATCTTCTTTGCCTTTCAGTGCGCCCGTGCATTCCATCACAAGTTCAACACCCCATGATTTCCATGGAATTAAAGCGGGATCTTTTATCGCTGAAACCAGGATTTTTTTACCATTCACAATTAAATTTTCGCCATCATGAGATACGTCTGCATCAAAAATGCCATGTGATGAATCATATTTTAATAGATGAACTAAACCATCCAGGTCATCTAAAGAGTTAATCCCAACAATATCTAGTTTTTGGTATGCCGCTCTGAAAAATACACGACCAATACGACCAAAACCATTAATTCCAACTTTCATATTTGCCATGATTTTCTCCTGTTTAATTTGTGTTTAAATTTTATTGCCATATTAATTTTTTAAATATTTTTTTTGCATTTTCTTTAGTGACTATAGCGAGTTCTTCTTCTGAAATATTTTTTAAATTTGCAACCACTTTAGCCGTATGAATCATATATGCTGATGTGTTTGATTTTCCGCGCATTGGTACGGGCGCCAAAAAAGGTGCATCCGTCTCAATATGAATTCGGTCCAGTGGAATTATATTTTGTACTATCGCACGCAAAGAGTCTGCATTTTTAAAAGTAACCACACCCGAGATTGAAATATTGAAACCTAAATCTAATGTTTGCTTTGCTAACCACTCGGTACCTGTAAAACAATGAATCAGACCTGTGACTCGACCCTTCATATTTTTTAAAATACGAATAGTATCTTCTTCGGCATCGCGGGTATGAATTTCAACAGGTAAATTTAAAGTGGCTGCAATTTCTAGCTGCTTTTCAAATGCATCAATTTGTTCGGAGCGAGGCGATTGATCATAATAATAATCAAGGCCAATCTCTCCGATCGCTACAACTTCGGGCTCCGAAGCATTTTTAAGCAAAAATTCACCGATCTGCTCTGTGTATTTAACACCCTCGTGGGGGTGGACGCCTAAAGTACAAAAAACAGTGGGCGCATATTTTTTTGCTAGATCCAAAACAATTTGCAGATCGTCGGGCTCTGTTCCGATAGTAATAATTTTTTCTATACCGTTTTCTTTGGCGATTTTCAAAGCGTGCTCGGGCCCGCCCTCAAGTCGATCCAGATGACAATGCACATCAATCCATTTGATAGGATTTAATTTAGTTTCTAGCATATTTCACCCATAGAGTTTCAAAAATAAGTACAGCATCACCATTGCCCGCCAGATCACGGTCGACTTGCAAAAGGGCATTTGTAAATTCTAAAATTTTTTCTGTTGAAATTTGAAATAATTTCTTAAGCCTAACAGATTGATCTAGATTCATAACAAACTTTTGTGCTGATGTTTTTAAAATCAAAACATCACGAATCATTGTCGTCCAGATCTGTATTGTTTGTCGTGCAAGTTCTCGATCTTTGATTGATTTTTTCCAATCTTCGGAAAACAAAAAATCTTGATCTGACCAAAAATGTTCAAGGATCAGTAGACTGTCTTCTCGAAACTTCTGCCCATCGACAGATGTCAGTTGCTCGATTTTTTCCACTTGCCCCCGCGCACAGCTGTAGGCCCACGGCGACAGGCCTGGCTTAATGGCCTGCAGATGATCTTGCGACAAGGTCGAAAATCTAATCACCTGCGAACGCGATCTAATTGTTGACATGAAACTAGAAACCTCGGGACCAATTAAAATAAAAAATATATTGGGACTGGGCTCTTCTAAAGTTTTTAATAATGAATTTGCTGCTGTAGGGTTCATTAAATGGGCATGATCAAAAATAATAACGCGATTTTTTCCAAAATTTGAAAGTGCTAAATCATCCAGAACATCTCTGATTTGTTCGGCCTTTATAGCGGCTCCGTCCGGTGAAATGATTTTTAAATTTTCAGATTGTAGTTTTTCAACGCGTAAACACGAACCACAAATACCACATGCCATATCCGAAATTTTGTTTTCACAAATCAAAATTTGCGCCAGGCCGATGGCTACTTTTTTTTTGCCAATACTTTGGGGGCCAGAAAAAATTAAGGCGTGTGGCAGTCTATTCAGCAAGACAGCCTGTTTTAAATTATTAATCTGTGTTGTGTGGCCTATGACCGTACTTATTAACTGAGCCATTTTTTACTCTGTAAAACAGTTTGTACTTTTAAAAATAATTCATTCGGTGTAAGTGCCGCATCAAGAACCAACCAGTTCTGGGGCGACTTTTCAGCTTGTTTTAAAAATGCTCGTCGCACACGTTGATGAAAGGCATCTGCTTCAGATTCAATGCGATCTTCCATTTCTCCTGTTTCGGATTCTCGATTGTGTCTTCGTTTCTTTGATTCTTCAACAGATAGATCTAATAAAATTGTTAGATCTGGGATTAAATTTTCTGTTGAGAATGAATTTAGCCATTCAACTTGTTCAACAGAAATTCCGCGACCGCCACCTTGAAACGCCACCGAACTTGCGCTAAATCGATCACATAGAACCCATTTTTTTTCAAGCAATGCTGGGCGGATGACAAGCTCGACGTGCTGTGCACGACTGGCTTGATACATCAGCAATTCAGTTTTTGCTGTGGGTGCTTGATTTGATTTTTCAAGAATAAGCTGTCGAAGCTTATCACCAAGCTCTGTGCCGCCGGGTTCGCGTGTAAGTAGTGTAGATTTTGAATTTTCGCGTAAGTGCTGATCAAGCCTCTTTATGAGAGACGACTTACCTGAACCATCAAGACCTTCAAAGACCAAAAAAAACATGCACTTAGATATGACTGATTCATCGCCAATTGTCATTATTAAACAGTGCGTAAATTTCAAACTAGCAAACACCATGCTGGACGAAATTCATAGTTTTAGTTAGTTTAAATTTCTTATTCAATTACTGAAGGAGTTTTTGTGATTACATTTTTGACGACGGTTCATATTTTAGCCTGCATTGGCCTTATCATTCTTGTTCTGATGCAAGACTCAAAGGGTGGCGGTATGTTCTCGGGCCAATCTTCTTCAAACTCTGTTTTAGGAGCCACTGGTGGAGCAACTCTGGCCAATAATTTAACAAAAATTGTATCTGTTATTCTAGCAATCACATGCTTAAGTTTAGCAATGATGATGGCAAAGTCCCAAAAATCGGTTGTTGACACCGGAGTCATGGCGACGACGGCACAACCACAATTGCCAACGGCTGCTACTTTGTCTGCAGATGCTTCAAAACCAGCCACGGCTCAACCCGCAGAGCCTAAAAAATAAATTCTGTATCCATGAAATCTTGGTTTGTGCCTGGAATTATTATTTTGGGACTTCTTTTTATAATTGCCTCACTTGTTATACCAAATCAAAGTTTTGATTTTTTTGAAAAAAAACCTATTGCTACCGTAGTGAATATCACTGGCACAGGTCTAACTCAAGGTTTAGACCAAATTGATTCACTTCAATTAAAAAAAGATTCTAAAATAAAAAATTTAGACCTGATAAAAACAGAGTCCGCCTCTGAAGTTCTCATTGTACTAGCAAGCACAGGCGGTGAATTTCGTTTGCTTGAAAACACAGAGGCTTTGATCGAAGAAACAAATTCTAGCGCTGTGCTTGTGACAGTCAGACAAGGTGATTTATTGGTCGATGAGTTTGGTAAAAAACCCTCATTTTGGGTTCGTAAAGAAGGTCGTCAACTATCAGCAATGGATTATGCTTTAAGTTACGAAAAAAATGCAGACTTGTTTAGAAAACAAAATAAAAATTTTGTCGCCAACGAAACTGTACTGACACAGGCAAAAATTGAAGAAATTTTAAATTCAAAAAAATCTGATTTTTTCAGATGTTATGGCCAATTGATTCAAAAAACTGAGCAGGCGCATGGCCAAATCATTTTATCATTTGAAATTTCTTCAATTGGTAAGGTGATTAAGGTCGATGTGACAAAATCTGATATGACAGATGAAGTTTTTAAATCTTGTCTGTCAGAGGTTATTGCACGAACTCAGTTTCCTCGTTTTAGTGGAAAAAATATGACCACTGTGTTTCCGCTAAAATTTCAATAATTTAAACCACTGATTTAATAATCATGTATATAATCAATCTGAGCTCGAACCCAAGGCTCATGAAGACCATCTAATTCATAGACATGACCATGTTCGACTGTTTTTTCCCGCAAAGGTTCTATTTTAGTCGACCAGGACAAAGCTATGATTTTTTTTTCGATCAAATAATTTTTAATCATTTCAAATGATGAAAGACCCATGACACGTCTGCGGATAAGATCTTCAAAACTTTTTGTAATCTCCGCACCAGAGAACCCGTATTTAGATTGCATTTCATACATAACATGACCCAGTTCTTCAAGTGATAACCTTTGATCTTGCACAAGATCTAAAGCAATTTGAAATGAATCATACGTCGCCAATGTTCTGCGACCAAATTTTGTATAATAACTAGCATCTGTGTCAGTTGCTAAATTAATATAAATTTTTTCAACAGGGTCCTGCACTGGCACAAGTGATTGCAACCTAATAATTTCTTCGATTTGCAAAATGCCAACGCCTAATTTTTCAAGTAGCTTTTCAAGCTGGTTCTTTGTGTGCCTGCGCGAACAAACATCCGAAAATAAATTATAAATAATTACGTCTGACTCTGAATCATCACCAAAACAAAGCATGCGAACGTTGTCAGACAACTGTAATCGAAGCTGCATCATCGCTTGCAGTTTATAGCCCACTTGTTTTTTTAGAAATGTGAACTTCGATGGACGTAAATTTTTAAGGTTATCTTTATAAAACATGGCCACTGGCTTAATTTCATCAAGCTGAAATTTTTCATAAATTTTATTTTCCATCTGTGGTGGCGAAGCCGAAACAAAAAAGATCGGAAATTCTGGTTCGGAAAAATTTTTCTTACGGTATCTGGCCAAACTTTTAATAAGTTCGTTGGCCCCGGCAATATTTTTTTTTGAAAACGATTTTTCAAAAATTGTCGCTAATAAACCCTTAAAGGAATCAATTGTTGTGTCAAGATACGTTTTATCAAGATCCCAAACGTAGACTTCAGAAAAATGATCTTGTTTTTTTTCGGGATTATAATTGAAATATACGACATCTAGGTTGATTTCGGCCCGTTGTTTCCAAGGCAGGTTGTGTTCAGGGCTCGTTTGCAGATCAAATGTTTTTTCAGACATTACAAAAGTATACAAAATGATCTAACCAATTGCCAAACAAAAGAAATTCAATTAAATAAAATCATGCTTGAAACCCTACTTTTGGCAGTTGCTGACTTTAAAACTATTGATAAAAATCAGATTTTAGCCTGGATTGAAACTAAAAAATTTAAATCGGAAGATTTTGTATTTTTCAATATTTTACAAACAGAATCTGAAAAAAAAATAATCTCTAAAGCCTTTCAAAACTGCTACTTACTAAATGCAAGTTTTAGTGATACTCGCATGATCCTTGAACTTGCCACCGAGCTTGTTATGCTGGACATTAACCATCCCATTTTAAGTAAATCCGGTGATCTAAATACCTGGAAGGATTCACTTAAGAATTTACGTTATCCACAGATCACCTTATCAGATCAAGATTTAAAAACAAAACTTGAATCTTTACCTTGGCCTTATGGTGCTAAAATCAAATTTGAGCGTCGCGGCGACCGTGCCGGTGTTGAATTAAAATTATTTATCACCTCAAGCGCGGATCTGCTAAAATCAATTTCAGCTTTAGAGCGTGTGAAAGAGCAACTATGAGTCTGCCCGAATTTGATAAAATTTATATCGATCAGGCCTCTGTGCATTCTGAAGTCGCGTCCAGAGTACGTAGTCTGTACCCCAATGAGCTTATTGAAATTGTAAGTCTTGAACCTTTCGGTGAACAAAAAGGCGCAATGACAGCGTCAGAATTTAATCACTCAAAACGCACTTTGTTTTTAACTGAATACAAAGGTCATTTTTTCAAACGCTGCCCCGGTGCGACTCAGAAAAAAACATTAAGCTGTTGCAATTATCACGTCTTAAATCTGGGCAGCCAATGCAATATGAATTGCAGTTATTGTTATTTACAAAGCTATCTAAATTCACGTTCAACAAAAATTTTTACTAATATTGATCAAGCCCTTTTTGAATTAAAAGAAATGGCCGACCTTCACCCCACCCAACCCTTTCGTGTGGGCACAGGCGAAGTCATCGATTCTTTATCATTGGATGAAATCACTTTGTATTCACGCAAACTAATTTCATTTTTTAAAAATTATCCGAATTGGGTCTTAGAATTTAAAACAAAATCAAATAAAGTTGATCAATTCTTGGATATTCCTGGTGAAAAAAACATTGTCGTCAGTTGGTCTATCAACCCACCATATATTATTGATTCCGAAGAGCATGGTACGGCTCGGTTTCATGAACGTATCGCCGCCGCAATAAAATGCCGCAATCAGGGGTACCAAATTGCTTTTCACATCGATCCCATGATTTGGCACCCCGAATGGAAAAAAAATTATACATTCTTGGCCGAAGAAATTGCAAAAAATTTTTCTAGCGAAGAAATTCATATAATTTCTTTAGGTGCACTTCGATTTCAACCTGAACAACGACAGATGATGCGTGAACGCTTCGGAATGAGGTCATTGGTGAATTCTGCCGAAATGTTTTCATCAGAAGGAAATAAGATGCGTTACGATGCAGGGCTTCGTTCGGAAATGTTTCAGTTTATGCAAACAACTTTAAGAAATTTGAATCCGGAATTTAATATTTTCTTATGTATGGAAACACCAGAAACTTGGATTAACGCATTTGATAAAGTTCCAGCGCAAATGCCAGGCTTAAGGTCAATTTTCAAAGCATTGCCGGAAGTTCGATAGTTAATTACAACTTTAAAAATCTAATTTCTCTTTCGGAAATTCGATCCAGTCTTCGGTAACTGGAAATTTCTTAGGACGTGGTTCGGTTTGATTTTTAAATTTTAAAAACCCCGTCAATGCACATAAAAAAGCATCAAATGCATGGCTATTTTCAACCATACATTTTGCATCTTGATGATAAATAAATGTTAGATTTTTTTCATTCAGGGCTTGAATGAATTGCGCACGTGATTCTTCGCCGCCGAAGGCGGCTCTGTGATCACGAAGTGTTGATTTCATAAGGCCCAAATACTGTCCGATACGCCACATTGAAAGTTTGGGGAAAACCTCGATACAATCAAATGGAATTCGTCTTTGGATAAAGGCCGCGCGCGCAAGTAATGGCGCACTATTCGCCCCCATGGCATGATGCAGATTAAATATTTCTTCAAGTTCTGTGGCAAAATGCAATTCCACACATCGTTGCGTATAGGGTGTAAATAATTTTTTTGGTTTCTTCTTTTTTAAACGTTCATCTTGATGATGCCACATCCATTCAATGTGGGACTCTCTGCAGTTTTCATAACCTGGGCATTTTAATTTACAGGTCAGGCAATTTGGCAACGTCCAGGGGGTGTCAAAGGCGACATATTTTAAAGTTTCGCCGTTCTGAAAAATCAATTCATGAATTTTTAAATCGCCTGATATTTTTTCGTCTGATTTTATTTTTTCATACATTCTTGATAAAAAAACTTTTTTATTTTCAGGATAATATTCAATCACTGCAATACAGGCTTTGTCGGACTTTCCTCCGGCTAGTGAAACACCAATAAAGCGCACCGCTTTTGCAGGCGACGACGATATGTTATTTAATTTTGGAGCGGGCTTACCGGTTTTGCCGGTAGACACTGAAATTTTTCTTTTTCGCAAGCGTCGATCACTTTCTGGCGATATTGATTCTGAACCCAGACTAAAACACAGCCACCACCACCGGCTCCACATATTTTAACGGCTTCAGCACCATTTTTTAAACTGATATCAGATAATCTTTCAATTTCTGGACTGCTAAATGCCGGGGTTAACTGTATTCGTGATTGAAATTCACGTTGAAACAAATCTGGCAGCTTTTGCCAGTTTTTAGCCCAGATCACGTCATACATCTCGTCACTGATTTTTTTAATTTCATGCAAGGCCGAAATAACACGATGTTCTTGCTGTACAGCCGATTTTAAGACTTCGAAATTATTTAAGCCACTATGGTGAGACTTTCCGGTATTCACCAATAGAAAATTTTCTGTAAACGGAGTATTTACAGGATCAATCACTGTTTGAGTTATTCCAGTTATTTTGTAATCAATGAAACTAAGACCACCAGTGACGGCCGGAAAATAATCTTGTGTACCTGTAGGTGTATTTAGAACGCTGGCTTCAATGTTGTGGGCCCAGTCGACTATTTCGTTCGTTGATATAAATACATGCCCCGTCAATTGAGCAAATGCTTTTAACATAGATATTACTAAACTGCTGCTACCACCAAGACCACCGCCAATAGGGCTTTCTGATTTTGTTATTAATATGAAACCTTGATTTAAAATTTCAGGATATAAAGTAACAAATGGTCGAATGACATTTTGAAAAAGATTCAACTGTGGGTCTAAGGCATCTAAAAAATCTATTATTGTTTGGAAATTCCATTTTTTTTTATAATCCAAAGATTCAATTTGAACCGTTCGATCTGTTGATTTAAATAATTGTGCTGTCGTCCATATATCAATAGCTAAATTAATGGTTCGTGCTGAGCTGACAAAATTATAAAGTGGCCATAGATCTAATGTACCACCAGACAAGTCAACGCGTGTTGGACTTTTAATGACTATCATTTTTGTGACTCCAAAACTTTAGTAGGTTCGTTTTTTTTAAAAACTTGATCAAAAAGAAGTTCGTCAATTTTTTCTTTATCAATCGCAAAAATATTTTTAGAAAGCTGAGTTCGAGCCAAAAAAACTTCCTTTTCTAAACCGGTGAATTTCATTTTAACAATTGGTCCCCAGTTAATTTGAAAAACAAGCTGGTCATCTATCGATTTTAATATGATCATATTATTTCCGATAAATTTTTTAGAAACCTGATCAGATACAAATTCAGAAATTTCAAGATTATGAATTTGATTTAGTAATTTTTCTGTTTTCATAGGTAAAAATTCGAACCCTTCTGGTAATTTTGACCTTAAGACCCACGTTTTGCTTTCATTAATAAATTCAAAATTTTTATTTTCAATTTTAGCAAAAAACTTTTGAACATCTGTAATTGCAAAGGTCATTAATTTTTTACGATCGCGCAAAGAATCTAGTGTTGTATTGGCAAAGATTTCCCAACGTGACATGTCCAGTTTAACCAGAAATGTTGGCTTTGCAGTCAATGCGTATAAAGTTTTATCTGCATAGCTCATGTTAATCATTGCCGACCAAATACCACGTTCAGTTTCAAATTCAATTTCAACAGGTGCCTTAATTAAACCCATCCGTTTTTTGTCATATTCAGATGGATCACCTTCTGAAATATAATCTTGAATCGTTGTCTCGGCAAAATTTTTAAGGACTAAGCGAACTTTATTTTGATCAAGTTCCAAGTCCGGATTATCAATTGATGTCCAAATATCGCCTTTTTTCACTAAATCAATTTTTTCATTCAGAGATTTGATTTTAACCCTGATCAAACCAGAAAGGTCATCTCTAAAAAGACGCTTTTCACGAAAATAGGTCAAGTTTTGTTCGGCTTGGCTCAGCCAAACTGCTTGCAAGATTCGAATTTGTCGTTCGTCATTCAATTTGGCAAAGGGCAATCCTTCGAAATTTTTTTGTGAACCAATTTGAATTTTTTCCGATGCACCTTGGTTACTTTTAATCAAGTAAGTGACTATGGGGTGATCTAAGCCGAACTCGGACAGGTTGTCAGACGCTGTGATAGATTCAAGGTTTTGCATTTTTTGCTCTGTTAGGTTTTTAATAAGTTCGGCAACAACCACTTGATCTGCTTTATCTTGTATGGGCTCTGAAATTTGCCAACCTTTTTCTGTTTTTTGTAATGTAATGTTTTGATTTTTATCCAGAATATTTTTCTGAATTTGAAAAAAATTAATATCTTCAAATTTATTCTTTAAAATCAAATCAGCGACTAACTTATCATTACTAATTTGTTGTTTGTGTGTAAATTCAAAATAATAAATACCTACACCAAGACAGATGGTTAAAAATCCAAATAATGCTGTTTTTT
>JAYVKY010000008.1:0-3355 GCA_043767965.1 Pseudobdellovibrionaceae bacterium | reverse complement strand
AAAGCTGATCTTGAAGATTATTTGAAACAGTTCGGAACAATTAAATTGGTTTATGAACCACATCCACGCGTAATGCCTAAAGGGCAAAAACGATACATTCTTGAAATAAAACAGAATGAATAAAACAAAAAATATTAAATATAAATCACTGCGATCTATGTTGGTAGTTTGGTTTATTATTTTTTCAATTATTCCGCTGGTCTTCATGGGTTGGTATTCGCTGTTTAAATTTCAACATGCTTTGGAAAACGAAGTTGCCCAGCGTTTGCAGGGCAATGGCCGCGAAATTGAATCTATTATATCAGATTACTATTCGCTGGTTATCCAGATGCACGATAAGTATCGTCATGATGACAATTTGCAATACTATTTAACAACTGCGGATGAAGAACAGCTTAAATTGATAGCCACAGATTGGATTCAAAAATCAGCGATTGCATCTGTTTCTTTTTATGACCGCGAGGGGCGGCTTCTGTCGACAACATTTCGCGACGATAAAAATGCAGTTCAATATTTTGGACAAAGTTCAGAAAAAGTTTTATTAAACGAAAAGTATTTAAATTATTTAAAAAATAAAGCTGATATTGGTTTTGTGAACTTAACAAAAGATAAAATGTCACTGATATTATTTTCTAAAGTGGTTTCGCGCACCGGAAAACTTGTTGGTTATTTCGAGCAAATGATCGAGCTTAAAGATCTTTTTCTAAATCGTATTAAAAACCGACTTAAAATTGAAATCTTCTTGTTGTCTGATTCGGCCAAGATTATTGCGGCGACAAAAAATGAATTTAAACATATAAAAATTAATTCAAATAATTTTAAAGACGATCAGTTTATTGAGTATGAAGATAAAAATCAAAATTTGGGGTTCATATTATACCCATTTTCATGGGACCGATCTAAATTTTATATGGGTCTGGGTACTGCAAAACAAGATTCACAAAGTCTATTGAAAAATATACAAATGGCCTTTTTAACCATAATTTCAGTCGTTTCCATTTTTTTGATTTTAACAATTTTAGTGACTACAAATTGGTTTTTAAAACCAGTCCAAAGATTAATTGCAGGTTTTCGCTCATTCGATAATACAGATCAACTCATTCAGTTACCAATAAATAATCGCACTGAAATTGGTTTATTGACAGAAGCATTCAACCAGATGACATATAAAATTTATCAAACGCGATCTGATCTTAGAAAAAAAATTAAAGAACTCGAGCTTGCAAATACTGAACTGAAGGAGGCGCAAGGAAAACTTGTTCATTCGGCAAAAATGACAAGCCTTGGGCAGCTTGTTGCAGGTGTTGCCCATGAATTGAATAACCCGATTGGATTTATATTCAGTAATACAACTCATCTTAAGGATTACTCAGAAAAGCTTTTTAACCTGATCGATGCGGCCGAGCAGAATCCACGAAATATAAAAATTTTAAAAGATGAAATTGATTATGACTATATCAAAATGGATCTGCCAAAACTTATTAAATCTTGTCAAGATGGTGCTCAGCGAACTCGTGACATTGTTTTAGGACTTAGGAATTTTTCTCGACTTGAAGAGGCCCAGCTTAAGGAAGTTGACCTGCGTGAAGCGCTTGATACAACGCTTGAGCTCTTACAGGGTGAAATAAAAAACCGTATTCAGGTTCATAAGCAGTACGAATTAATTCCTAAAGTTTACTGTTATGCTTCGCAAATTAATCAGGTATTTATGAACATTTTGTCGAATGCTCTTCAGGCTATTCAAGGGCCTGGGCAAATATGGATAACAACATTACCAATCAAAGCCAGCCCGGGTCATATTGGTCGTGTGCAAATTTCGATTCAGGATAATGGTATAGGAATGGACGCGCAAACGCTTGAAAAAATTTTCGAACCATTTTTCACAACAAAAGGTGTGGGACAAGGTACGGGCTTAGGACTTAGCATTTCTTATGGCATAATTCAGAACCATGGCGGCGAAATTCAAGTACGATCGCAAAAAGGTATCGGTACTGAATTCGTCATTATTATTCCTTTAAGCCTACCTAAAAGTGTCTCAAGTTAGCACACATTTACAGTTTTATTTTTTAAGCATTTTGCCGATAAGCATGTTGTGAAATGGGTGAATCAGTTTTTGAATTATGTTTTATTTTTTACAGGTGCAATTTGTGTTGCGATATTTGGCTATGTTTATTTTAAAAATTTAGAATCAGTAAACATTAAAACACCAGTTGCTACAACTCAACAAAGCTTATCGGCAGAAGAATTAGCCAATAAATATATGAAACAAATGTCGACAAATTTACAAAAGCAACAGCTTGAGTCTATTACTAAAATTAAATCTACAACTGTGCCTGTTGTAAAAGTTAATAATACAATCAAAGAAGTACAACCCGCCGATATTCCCATTGATCAGCAAATTGCAAAAGATAGCATGTCTGACTATAATCAAATTTTGACTGAAAATTACAGCCAAAAATCTTATGAATTGCAAATGAGCCGTTTGCAAAATGACCAAGCCAGAAAAGAATATGCGGCTGAATTTATCGCTAACGCAAGAAAAAGCGGGTACCATATTACGTTGTCTGAAAATTTAGAAGTGACCAGTGTCGAACCCATTCGTAAGCCGACCAATCAGTCAAATGACAATGATACTTTTGAATCAGAGCCCTCAAATTAAAGACACTGATGTTCTTTGAAGCTGTAGTAATTTAGATCTGAAAAAATCACATGATCAATCACTGGGATCTGAATAAGCAGGCCAATTTTTTTAAATTTTTGGGTTAATTTAATATCACTTATTGATGGTTGAATGCTTCGACTGGGGTGATTGTGTGCCATAATGACTGCGCAACTATTTAACCTGATGGCCTCTCTGAAAAGATCTCGAGGATGAACAGAGCAACTGTCCATTGTTCCACGATGTATCAGTTTGAAATCAATAAGATTCAGATAGTTATTTAAAAAAAGTCCCCAGAATTCTTCAGCGTCTGGATTAAATTTATTTTTAAGAAGCTCAAAGGCAGATCTGCTGTTAGAAACTGACGACATAAAATCCTTTTTTCTAAGTGTCGGATTATAAATTCAGTCATCGGATTTGAATCTTATATCTGACGGCCATTAGGTCATTCAGTGATTTCTTTGCAGAAGTCGTTCCAAAAAAAAACCCACTTGAAAAGTGGGTTTTTAAATCATTATTTAATTTTAGTAATTATAAATTAAAATTTTGATTGCTGCTTGGTAACGGCAGATTCGGAGTTTCTTCTTCCAAATTTGAACCTGGCAAAACAGTTGCTTTTTCAGCCACAACTTTAGAAGTTGCATCTGTATTCATTCGTGCAGCTGTAGCAACGCGATTTTCTAAATTTTGCTTTAA
>JAYVKY010000007.1:0-11620 GCA_043767965.1 Pseudobdellovibrionaceae bacterium | reverse complement strand
TCAGGGTTTGAATTTATCATAGCAACATTATAATTTAATTTCTGAAGAGCTTTTACTCCGCGCACACACGAGTAATCAAATTCTATTCCCTGACCAATTCGATTGGGCCCACTGCCGATGACAGCAACTGTTTTTAAATTTAATGTGCTTTGTATATCGAATAAAAATTGATCTGGATCAGACCAATAGGTTGAATAAAAATACGGGGTTGCTGACTTAAATTCACCTGCACACGTATCAACTTGTAAAAAAGCTGGACGAAGATTAAATTTATAACGCCAATTTGCAATCTCCTGAGTCGTAATATTTTTTAATTTCGCAAGACGAGCATCTGTAAAACCAAAACGTTTTGCTTTTTTCATAATTTGATAATTCAGCGCTGACACTTTGAATTCATTTTCAAATATTACAAGTGTTTCAATTTGCTCTAGAAACCATGGTGTAATTAACGTCAGTTCTTGGATTTTTTCAAGATTCAATCCGTCTCTGAAAGCTTGAAAAATATGCCAAATACGCTGACTGTTTGGGTAAGAAATTTTTTCAAGATCAAATTGAACATCCGGAATTGCTTCGGCATTGATCTCAAGAGAGGCCAACGCTTTCATTAGTGACTCTTGCTGAGTTCGCCCGAGGGCCATCACTTCTCCGACGCTTTTCATTTGTGTCGTCAATAAATCTTTAGAACCCTGAAACTTCTCGAAAGCGAATCGAGGAATTTTTGTAACCACATAATCAAGTGCCGGCTCGTAACACGTTGGTGTAACACCGGTGATATCATTTTTTAATTCATCAAGCTGATATCCAATCGCCAATAGAGCTGCAATTTTTGCAATCGGAAAGCCAGTGGCCTTACTGGCTAATGCTGAAGATCTTGAAACACGTGGATTCATCTCGATCACAACACGCTCGCCAGTTTTTGGATGCGTGGCAAATTGTATATTTGCGCCACCGGTTTGCACACCGACACGATTTAGAATTTTATAGGCTTCGTCGCGCATGGCTTGGTATTCTCGATCACTCAGAGTTTGTTGTGGGGCAACAGTAATACTGTCACCAGTATGTACGCCACACGGATCAAAATTTTCAATCGAACAAACAACTACAAAAGTTCCAGATGAGTCTCTCATCACCTCCAGTTCAAACTCTTTCCAGCCTGATATGCTTTCTTCGACGAGGACTTCTGACGTTGGACTTTCGTGCAAAGCTTGCGCAAGCATTTGGCTGTATTCTTCTGGTGAATAAGCTACTCCGCCACCACCGCCACCCAAAGTATAATTAGGTCTCAGTATTAAAGGGTACCCAATAATTTCCGCCGCAGCTAAACCATGTTCAAAACTTTTAACCATTTCGCTTTTCGGGTACTTCGCACCCAGCTCATCTAAAATTGTGCGAAATTTTTCTCGATCTTCGGCCGCTTCGATCACTGTGGGTGTGGCACCCAACATTTGAACATTATATTTTTTTAAAATTCCTTTTTGATCAAGATCCAAAGCAAGATTTAATGCCGTCTGCCCACCCAACGTGGGAATAATGGCATCCGGGCGTTCTTTTTCAATGATTTTTTCAATATACGCTGTTTTGAGCGGTTCGATATATGTACGTGTCGCAATTTCCGGATCAGTCATAATTGTCGCAGGATTTGAATTTACTAAAATAACTTCAAGGCCCTCAGCCATCAATGCCTTGCACGCTTGCGTACCCGAGTAATCAAATTCACATGCTTGCCCAATTTGAATTGGACCGCTACCAAGAATCAGAACTTTTTTTAGGCTATTTATTTTGGGCATTATATCTCCGCGCAAGAATGAAAAAGTTTAAAGACCTAATTTATTATCATTGGTATAGATCATTTCCGGCTTTACATGTTTGTACTGTTCAAATTTATATCGCATTTTATTTAATCGTACCAAAAATTCTTTGTAATTTAAATCTGGATTTTTTCTAAATTGACTGACCTGTTCCGTGATAAACTTCTGTGCTGATTCTGGATGAAAACAAAAACCTTTTAGATAATTTTTCTTATTTTGAATTTCAACAACACGGGCTTCGAAAAACTCTTTCTCGTCGAAACTAAAAACTAATTGATCTGCAACAACTTGAATTTTTTCATTCGTATATAAATCTTTAATGTGCATTTCATTGTTTTTAGTTTTGATATATTCAAAAACCGAGTGCTGATGATTTTTTAAAATTTGAATGGTTGCCAAATCGTCTTCTGTTAATCTGAGTTCTCGTTGCTGTTCGCAGACCATCACTGGTGTCTGCATATAACTTCTTAATGGTCGAGTTAAAAAATACCAATCATAAAACTGATTCATTCGTAAAGTATAGTTTGGCTTATTTTCATCAAGTGTGCCGGCATTATCAAAAAATTCTTTTTGTGCCAAAAAAAGCTCTTCTTGAAAAAACGAACTTGTGAAGTGCTGAATCAACTTTTGATAACACTCTTCAAAAGTTGATAGGCTGATCATTTTTGTTTGCATTAGTATTTCCGTTCATATTTTTTTTGTTCATCACATTTATAAAGTAATCAAAAAGCAAAACTGCGTCATGAGGACCAGGGTGACTCTCGGGATGATACTGAATACCTAGGCAGTTTAATTTTTCAGAGTAAAAACCTGCGACTGTTTTATCATTCAAATTGACATGAGTGATTTGAACATCTTTAGGTAACGTTTTTTCATCGATAGCATAGCCATGGTTTTGACTGGACATATATATTTTATTTAGTAGCAAGTCTTTGATGGGATGATTGGTGCCTCTGTGGCCAAATTTAAGTTTGTACGTTTGTGCCCCTAGAGCCAATCCCAGCATCTGGTGCCCCATGCATATCCCAAACACTGGAATTTTTCCAAGAAAAAATCTGATGGTTTCAACAGACTTTTCAACGGCTGATGGATCACCTGGGCCATTTGTGAGCAGTAAAGCATCTGGGTGAAAAGCCAAAATCACTTCGCCAGACGTGCGCGATGGAAATATTTTAATTTCTGAACAACGTGATTCTAATTCGCGTAAAATATTTTCTTTGGTGCCAAAATCTAGAATCGCTACCTTGGGGCCATCAGATTTTTTTCCGAGACGATGTTCAATTTGTTTTCGACTGGCGATCCAAACCCAGTCAGATTCAATTTTTTTTGCATCAAAAATTAATTTTTTCGATTTCCCAATAGCTTGAGCAGAATTTTCAGCCGTAACCAACGCCCCCCAAGGCGTACCCTGATTTCGAAGTTTTATTGTTAATTTTCGCGTGTCAATTTCGGTCAATATAGGTACATTATTTTGCACTAATAAATCGGCCCATGATGAATTTCGCCTCGAGGCTTGCATTTGCAAACAAACAAATCCATTAATCCATATTTTTGAAGATTCCCAATCGGAATGATTGCTTCCATAATTTCCCTGCATAGGGGCCGTCATTACAATAATTTGATTTAGATATGATGGATCTGTTGCGATCTCTTCATAGCCTGAATGAGTTGTATTAAAAACAACCTCGCCGGCTTTTTCAGGAAAATTATTTTGACCAGAGTAACCTGCACCTTCAAAAAAATTTTCATCTTCTAACACAAGAAATACTTTTTTCTGATTCATTTACGACATCCCCTCTGCGAAACTGTGCACAGATTGATCTTGGATAATTTTACGCACTATCGTTTCTCGCATGAAAACTCCGTTTTCAACCAATTGTAAAATAACAGACCTTGAATCTTTTAAAATTTCTTTTTCAAGCTCGACACCATAGTTAATCGGACCTGGGTGTAAAATAAGTCCATCATTTTTGAAGTGTTCTAGTTTTTTAAAATTCAGTCCGAAGTTTTCACGATAGTCAGACATAAAATCATCTGAATAGGCATGACCCATGTGACGCTCTTTTTGCACCCGTAATGCTACGACTGCGTCAGCCCACCTTAAGCCAGCTTCTAGGCGATCGAAGTACTGATTTTTTTCAGACTTAAAATTTTGTGGCAACAAAACATCAGGTGCACAGTAGCCAATTTCATAGCTCATCAATGAACTCAACTGTAAATGCGAAGCAACAACGCGCGAATGTTTGATGTCACCTACAAATAATATTTTTTTATTTTTAAGCGTACCCCAGCGTTCAAATAAAGTGACCGCATCAAGCAATGCTTGCGTAGGATGACCTTGTTTGCCCCAACCCGCATTTAAAATGGGTACAGAAATTTGCGCTTGCAATTGATTCAAATCAAGATCATCTGGACAGCGAATCACAAAAAAAAGAGGCCTCAATGCCTCTAAATTAAGGACCGTATCTTCCATTGTTTCACCTTTTTCAAGGCTCGTGCCACGAGAACCACCCAAGATTAAAGGGTGCACACCCGCTCTGGCACAAGCCGCTTCGAAACTAAATCGTGTTCGTGTGCTTGGCTCGAAAAATAAAAGCACAGCAACACCCTTTAGGACAGAGTCAGGTAATTTATGCAGATGAAAATTTTTTTTAAGATCAATGCATTTTTGAAATAGCTGGATAATTTTTTTTTCGCTAAAGTGAGACAATTCGATTAAAGAATTTTTGTCAGGCATTGATGATTAGGTTACAAATTTACTTTATAATTGTCAAAAATCGATTCCAGCGAATAGTTTTTTCTTCAGAAATGGAGTCTTGCGTTGTACCTATCGAAAACCCAATGAGCCAGGCCTTGCTAAGGATTTGATCACGCGAGATCGTTTGAGTTGAACCTTGTTCTGATGTTTCGTTTTCTGATTTTACTTCATAGGTATTATCTGTCATTTTTTTAAAAATTCGTTTTATGACAAATACTTCGTTCATTTTATTTTTATCTTTAAATACGACAACATCACCAACCTGCGGATCAGATTCAAAATAGCCTGAATCCATCCAGGGCATCTTAAAACCATAGGCAAGTTGATTTGCCAAAACAATATCGCCAGACAGTAACACTGGCGACATGACGTTTGTTTGAATTCGGTAAACAGAGACTAAAAATAGGCGACATAGTACAGCCATAATTATGGCGCTAAAGACCCATTTGAAGCTAGAAAAAAAATTCACTGAACCCCCATAAATAGCCGTTCTTGTCTGAAAGTTAGGGGGTTACAAATAAAGGGCATTGAAACCAAGGTCTCTTCGCAACTTAGCCAAATCAATTGTGCACGACCCACTAAAAAATCTTCTGAAACAAATCCCCAAAAACGTGAATCGTGTGAATTAAATCGATTATCACCCATCACAAAATACGATTTTTCAGGGACAAGAAATTCTTTTTCTTCTGTTTGATCAAACCCCGAATCAATATCAAAACGAACAGTATATTTTTTTTGCAAATTATCTTCTTCAAACTCACCCAGAGTAATCATAGGTTCTAAATGATAGACTTGGTCATTTACCGATAGACTCATTCCCTTTGTTCTAATTTTATCGCCTGGTAGCCCAATAAGTCTTTTAATAAAAAAAACATCTCGATTTTCAGGATATCTAAAAACAACGACATCGCCACGCTGTGGCGCCGCCCATTTATACAACCAACCGTCACCCATTGGGGGCTTTAGTCCATAAGAAAATTTTTGAACTAATATATGATCATGAATATATAAATTTGGGACCATACTTTCTGAGGGGATTACAAATGGTTCATAAAAAAACCAGCGTAATGAAAAAATAAGAAATAACGGCATAAAAAATAGCGTTAAGGCTTGAGGCCAACGACCTTGTTTGCCGATTTTCTTTTTCAAAAAACTCACAAGATTCAGTCTTTCTTACTATTGTTTAAACGCGTGACCAAAACGCGTCCAGCGAATCGTCAACGGATTACAAATAATTGGTATATAAGGGATCATCTCGTCGCAGCTGAGCCATACAAAGCCAGCTTTACCCAAAATATTTTTCTTTGGAACAAATCCCCAATACCTAGAATCACTGGAATTATCACGATTATCACCCATCATAAATAGGCTGTCTTCGGGGACGATCCATTCGCCATCACTGCGGGTATCAACGACATCGCCCTTTCTCATCATAATGCTATGGTTAATAAAACTACCATTTGCACTTTGTAGCTTTTCAGTAAAATGAGCATAATTTGATTTTGAATCCTGATAACCACGATCGCGGCCATTTAAGTTTTCGTCATTCAGCCAATCGAAATCGTAAGATGATTCGGGTACTGTTTTTTCCTGTAAGACGTCATTGATATAAAGTGCGCCCTTTTCATATTTAATTTTATCGCCGGGCAGACCAATTAAACGCTTAATATAAAAAACATCCATGTCTTTTGGATATTTAAAAACAATAATTTCACCACGAACAGGTTCGCGAAATTTAATCAGCCATTTTTCGCTAAAGGGCGCTCGAATTCCGTAAGTTAATTTATTTACAAAAATATGATCATTTATTAAAAGCGAGGGCAATAATGACCCGGTTGGAATTACGTAGGCTTCTAGAAACAGCCAACGAATTGTCAAAGCTAATAATACTGCCAGTATCATTGACCCTGGATTATCTCCTGTCCAGAACGCCTTCAGTCGCGGATCCCACACTTTGATTTTAACTACTTCTTTATTTATTGATTTGTCTCTTTTTAAACCACCGAACATAAAATCCTTTTCTGCTGAACAGGATTTAGCTTTCCTGTTTAATCTTCGATTTTTAAAATGGCCAAGAAAGCTTCTTGTGGAACATCCACAGATCCGATCTGCTTCATTCGCTTTTTGCCTTCTTTTTGCTTCTCTAGCAATTTCCGCTTACGTGATATGTCACCACCATAACACTTGGCGGTCACGTCTTTTTTGATAGCACTCAGCGTTTCGCGCGCGATAACCTTGGCACCAATAGCCGCCTGTATCGCAACTTGAAACTGTTGTCGTGGAATTAATTCTCGCATTTTTTCGGTGAGTAGTCGACCACGAGTTTGCGCCTTCGTTTTGTGAATAATTAACGAAAGCGCATCCACGGGTTCGCCATTAATCAGAATATCTAATTTAACAAGATCGGCCTCTTGAAAATCTAAAAATTCATACTCTAATGATGCATAACCCTTTGTAATTGATTTGAGGCGATCATAAAAATCCATCACCATTTCGTTCATCGGCAGTTTATATTCGATGATGACTTTTTTCTCGTTCACATAATCCATTTTAATTTGAATACCACGCTTATCTTCGCAAAGTTTTAATAGCGCACCAATATAATCCGTTGGTGTATGTAAAGTGACCTTGACGTAAGGCTCTTCCATTTTTAAAATTTGAGTTTCATCAGGCATACCTGATGGATTCTCGAGCATTAAAACTGTGCCGTCAGTTTTTGTAATTCGATAGACAACCGTGGGCGCGGTTGTAATTAAATTAAGATTAAACTCACGCTCAAGTCGCTCTTGGACGATTTCCATATGCAGCAATCCCAAAAAACCGCAGCGGTAACCAAAGCCTAAGGCTAATGATTTTTCTTTTTCGAACGTCAGCGATGAGTCATTTAGACATAATTTATCAAGAGCATCTTTCAGATTTTCATATTCGCTAGCAACGACTGGAAAGATTCCAGCAAAGACCATTGGCTTTACTTTTTGAAAACCGGGCAAGGGCTCGGTTGCAGAATGTTTTGCAGAGGTTATGGTATCGCCAACTTTGACGTCGCGAATATCTTTGATACCACAAATAACAAAGCCCACCTCGCCGGAATCCAGCTGATCCATAGGCACTGGGAATGGAGTGTATTTACCCATGCGTAAGACTTCGTAATCACGGTCGGTCGCCATAAATTTAATGCGATCACCTTTTTTAATAATTCCATCCATCATACGAACTAAAATAACAACACCTTGATACGCATCAAACCAAGAGTCGAAAATCAAAGCTCTTGGGGTCATGTCACGGTTGGCTTTGGGTGGTGGAACTTTTTCAATCACCGCCTCTAGAATTTCCGGAATGCCAATCATCTCTTTTGCCGACGCATGAATAATTTCGCTGCAATCAAGACCAACAGTGTCTTCAATTTGTTTTTTGACACCTTCTGGATCTGCCGTCGGCAAATCGATTTTATTTAATACCGGAATAATTTCTAAATTATTTTCTAAAGCCAAATACACATTGGCCAAAGTTTGTGCCTCTACACCCTGGGCCGCATCAACGACCAATATCGCGCCTTCGCAGGCCGCTAAAGATCTTGAAACCTCATAGGAAAAATCGACATGCCCCGGCGTATCGATCAGATTAATTTGATAGGTTAATCCATCCTTTTTCGATGTGTACGTCAGACTGACAGTTTGTGCTTTGATGGTGATTCCGCGTTCGCGCTCGAGCTCCATGTTATCTAAGAATTGGTGCTTTTGTTCGCGATCAGAAAGTGCACCTGTATATGATAAAAGCGCATCAGCCAAGGTTGATTTACCATGGTCGATGTGTGCGATAATTGAAAAATTTCTGATCAGCTTTGGATCCATTAAAAAACAGCGGCTTTCAATTGTTCTATTTTATTTACTTTTTCCCAAGTAAAAAATCCTTCGTTTAATCTTTCTTCACGGCCAAAGTGCCCATACGCCGCAGTTGGTGAATATATTGGACGTAATAAATCAAATTCTTTAACAATTCTTGGGGGTCGCAGATCCCAAACTTTACGAACTGCCTGCTCAAGCTTCTCAGTGCCCACAGAGCTTGTCCCATAATCTTCAACAGTGATACTGACTGGGTTCGCCACACCGATTGCATATGCAATTTGAACCATGCACTTTTCAGCAAGGCCAGAGGCTACTATATTTTTGGCCACGTGACGTGCTGCATAGGCCGCAGATCTGTCCACTTTGGTTGGATCTTTACCCGAGAAAGCGCCACCACCATGACCACCGTGGCCACCATAAGTATCAACAATAATTTTGCGGCCTGTTAATCCCGCATCACCCATTGGTCCACCAGTGACAAAGCGACCCGTTGGGTTAATATGAAATTTTGTATTTTTATCAATCCATTGTGATGGAATTGATTTTTTAAAAAGCTCTTCCATAATAAATTCATGAATTTCTTTTTGTGTTACAGATTCTGAATGCTGCGTCGATAAAACAATTGTATCAATACGTTTTGCTTTTCCGTTTTCATATTGCACAGAAACTTGCGATTTAGCATCAGGACGTAACCAATTCACCTTGTTGGCTTTACGAAGCAATGATAAATCTTTAACCAAACGATGTGACATCGACAACGTTAAAGGCATCAATTCAGCGGTTTCATTTGTTGCATAACCAAACATTAAACCCTGATCGCCGGCACCCTGATCATCCGAACCGGTTTCTTTGACGCCCATTGAAATATCTGGCGATTGTTGACCGACTGAAACCATGACAGCGCATGTTTTATGATCAAATCCCTTATCCGTGTGATCATAACCAATTTTTTCTACTGTTTTTCTGGCGACTTCAGAAAAGTTCACCTTGGCTGTTGTTGTAATTTCGCCTGCAACTACAACAAGTCCGGTCGTCAGCAAAGTTTCACAGGCAACACGCCCTTTGGGGTCTTGTTCTAAAATTGCATCTAAGATAGCATCGCTGATTTGATCTGCCATTTTATCGGGGTGCCCTTCAGAAACTGATTCACTTGTGAAAATATAATTCTTCATCTGACTGTCCTTTGATTTGAATGGAATAACCAATGAAAAGTACCTGTTCATACCCCTCAGGTCAATGGTTACTGAGTCTTGATTTTAACAGTTATAAGTAGCATGAAAATTAAGCTGCCTTTTGCTGAAGAGGACCCACGAAGTTATAATCACTTTTTATAAGCCGTAATTAATTTCTTTAAATTCCCAAGCCCATTCGGAATTATTTTTATTATACGTTGGAACAGCCACATACTTTGAATTCAGTGAAACCCCTTCGGCGATATACCCACGCATTGGGACTGCTTCGGATTTACGTAAACTCCATACGTAAAATTTATGGTCAACACTTTGAAATAACAATGTGGCCTTACCCACCATTCGAGGTTTAAAAAAAGTGATACCCACCTTTTGCTCGAGAACTTTGTCTATTGAATTTTTCCAAATCGATAGTATCGAAAATAATCGTTCATTTTTAGAATCATAGGCTATGTAGGCCGATTCAGCTTGTGAATAGCCAACTATTTTTATGTCGCCCAAATTGTCTGCTTGATATTCAAATTCAACCTGCCCATTTATATAAACTGTAATCAGATCTTTTGCCTGAATGGCAAATATATTTTTTGCTGTATCGACATCATAAGCCCGTATAAAATCATTACCGATTTTATATTGCGACAGATCTGATCTGCGTAAAAGAAAATCTTGCGATCCTGACTTGAATTTTAAAAAATAATCATTGTTAAAACTATTGTCGTGTTCGTCGTATTTAGTAGTACGAACGGTTTTAATATCAGTCCCCAGAGTTGACAAAACAATGCTTTCGATGATGACTTTGTTTTGCGATAAACCTGGTATTGCAGGCTCGGTTAAAAATGCTGCCACAGCATGATTATCTATTTTTACTTTCACTTTAGATTGAGCACTGACAGCAAAACGATTCTGTCCTTCTGTGTACACAAATATTTCAGAGCTGTCTGGCCATTCGCCATTTGATTTCTGAACGGGTTGATACGATGCTTTAATCGTATCTATATTTTTTTGTTTATTTACGCTTGCAGATATAAAAATATTTTCACACTGATCGGCTGTTGCCATTCCAAGTGTTGAATATAAAATTCCGATGACAAAAATGGTCTTTTTATACCAAGTCATCAAGGTCAGAACGTTTGTCTTTGCAATTGTTTTCATAATCAATTCAATTGCAAAATAAAAACCAAGTCTCGTGCCGAGACATGATTTTTTATTTAATTATTTTTTAGTTTATAGCTTGTATTCGCTAAGCTGATTTTTTTAATTTCGGCCGAAACTCAAACTGATTATTGATTTCATTAAACCTGCCTTCTTTTGAAAGTTCGAATTTTTTGTGATCCAAATAAATTTCCTTAATTTTTAAAAATTGTTTTTCTAATTTATCTGTCATCATATCAACAGCCACGTAGATATCCGTTGCGTTACCCGTGGCTTTGAAAAATTTTTGTTTTGAGTTTATACTGACTTCAACACAAAATTCATGTTGAACTTTCGAGAAATACACATTGCAATTACCTTCTTTTAATAAAAATTTGCCGACTTCATCTAGTTTTTTGTCAGCGTACTTGACCAAAGACTCTGAATGATCCAAGTGTTTAAATGTGAAATTTGACTTCATATATTTTTTCCTTTCAAAACCAGTTCGATGAATTCGAACCATTGTAAGTTGGCAGATCTTGACTGATTGCCGTGTACTAATTATCGGCCAAGACTAGACCAAAGATGAGTACTGTTCGAAAATAAATTTCGATGATCAACTTATCTTAAAATGATACAGTTTTGTTTAATAGAAATACAAAAAGGAACACTATGAAAAATAAAATGATTTGTTTTACGACATTACTATTAAATTTATTTGGCGCACAAAATATTTACGCCGCTGAATCACTCAGTACCAAAATTCACAATCAATACCAATCGCTGCGAGCCATGGGAATGGGAAATGCGTTCACAACAGTCGCCGATGATTATTCGGCGATGATGTATAACCCTGCCACTTTGGCGAAAAAAAAATCTGGCGAAATT
>JAYVKY010000006.1:0-5409 GCA_043767965.1 Pseudobdellovibrionaceae bacterium | reverse complement strand
CATTTTTAGCAGTCAGTAAATCAGAAATAATTTCATCAGCACGCAAGCTGCCAAGTCGTTTTGAAATCTGCATTGTATTATCGATATATTTTTGAAATTGCAGTAAAGCTTCATCATAATTGCCCTGAACAATATGGGTATTTGTCACGTAGTCATAAAAGATGTTATCGATACGGCGCTCAATGGGTATTTGCATTAAAATGACCGGACTCAGACGAAGCTGTGCAAAAAATTCTTCACTGAGCTGACGACGACCGATCATTCGACTTTCATCTTCAAATAAAATATTTTTTACCGATCGGTACTGTTGAATTAAAATATCTTGTAATAAATGATTTTCAAAATCAGCCTGCGCCGGCTGCAGGGTCAGTTCGTTCCCGAAGGCAGACCCTTTATGGTTTGCTAAACCTTCAAGATCCACGGTCGGGTATTTATTTTTCAATTGTTTTAATAATTTGGTCTTACCACTGCCTGTTGTACCTGATAAAACCAGAAATTTTTGATTGATACTATAGTCTTTAATTTGCTGTATAACCCATGATCTAAAATCTTTATAGCCTTTTTCGAAACGTGTAATTTCATAACCCGCTTCGTGAATCCAACTTTGTGCGATTTGACTGCGTTGCCCGCCCCGAAAACAAGTGATTAAAATTTCTGGGTTTATTTTGATTTCAGAAAGCCAGGCTTGTACTTTTTTTTCTTTATTATCTGCTCTGACTATTTGGTGCCCCAAAAGAACTGCGGCTTCGTTGCCTTTTTCTTTGTACGTTGTACCTATAAGGGAACGTTCTTCATTATTTAAAATCGGTCTGTTGATGGCGCCTGGAATTGAGCCCTGTTCGAATTCAACAGGAGCTCTGACATCGATCACAGTTTTTTTTTGAATCAGAATGTTTTTATACTCAAGTTCTGTGATTATTTTCATTTTATAAAATACAGGCTTTTTTCTGACCGTGGAATGACCGAACCAATGATTTTTGCCTTTGGGAATCTGTTTTGAAGTTGCTTTAATATATTTTTCGAAGCCAAAGGATCCACTGATAAAAATAAGCCCCCACTGGTTTGCGGATCAAAAATAGCGAGTGCTTCAATTTCAGATAACTGTACAATATCAATATCAGAAATAGTGTATTCACGATTTGTTCTATGTGCCATTGTAATCATACCTGACTGCAAGTATTCAAGAGTTTTTGGAAATATTGGAATCTTAGAAAAAATAAAATTCATAGATATACCACTGGCCTTAGCCATTTGCATTGCATGGCCCGATAACCCAAATCCGGTTAAATCCGTCGCCGCATGAATGGCTGTTTGATCTTGATCATTGATTAAATCTAAAATTGAATTTAATTGTGACATGCTTTTTAAGACTTCTGAAATATCACTTTCACTGACAACCTGTCGCTTAAGGGCCGCCGTCGCAGCGCCAGTACCAATGGGCTTGATTAAAATCAGATCATCACCAACCTTCGCTTTTGAATTGGTCCATACTTTTTCTGGGTGAACGTACCCTGTTACAGATAAACCAAATTTCAAAGTGTCGTCGTCAATCGAATGCCCACCAACTAAACATGCGCCCGACTCTGCAATTTTATCGCTGGCCCCCTGTAAGACGGATGAAATGACTTCGTTTGATAACTGCGTCAACGGAAAAGCTAATATAGCCATCGCCGTTTTTGGTACTCCACCCATGGCATAAACATCACTCAGTGAATTTGCAGCTGCAATTTGACCAAATTCATAAGGCGAATCAACTATGGGCGTGAAAAAATCAAGCGTTTGTACAAGTGCAAGGTCCGCATTAATTTGATAAACACCTGCATCATCCATCGTTGAACCATCAACGATAAGTTCTTTATGGGCCGTCGGAAATGTGACCGCATTTAATATTTTTTTAAGCTCGCTGGCTGCCACTTTTGCGGCACAGCCACCTTTTTGTACCGTCTGAGTTAATTTGATTGTTTGCATGTTAGACAATTTATCACACTGAATCTGTATTGACACTGAAATTTATAAACTTAAGATATTTCAATGCGCATTTTGATCGTTGAAGACCAGGTAAAAACATCTCAGTTTCTAAAAACAGGCCTCAGCGAAGTGGGCTATTCAGCAGACATTGCCGAAAGTGGTCCGTCCGCTGAATCATTTGTTGCAAGTGCAGAATATGATCTAATTATTCTTGATCTGATGCTGCCTGGCCAAAGCGGCATAGACACTGCCCGGCACCTACGCCGCGACGGTTTTTCTGGCCCCATTTTAATGCTGACGGCGTTATCTTCAACTAAAGATAAGGTGAATGGGCTTGATGCCGGTGCCGATGATTACTTAACCAAGCCCTTTTCTTTTGATGAACTGCTGGCCCGTGTGCGCGCATTACTTCGCCGCAATTCAAATAAAAATTCATCAAATTCAATTTTAAAATATTCAGATCTTGAAATCGACTTAGTTCAAAGAAAAGTGATGCGCAATCAACAAGAAATAAATCTGACCGCAAAAGAATTTTCATTACTTGAATATTTTATGCGAAATCCTGAACGCCCGTTAGGTCGCACATCGATTGCTGAACATGTCTGGGACATTGATTTTGATTCGGAAAGTAATGTCATAGACGTTTATATTAATTTACTTCGAAAAAAAATTGATTCTCCGTTTACAAAAAAATTAATACAAACTGTGGTTGGAGTTGGCTATGTTCTTAAAGACAGTCACAACTAAGTTATCACTCCGTTCAAGACTGACATTGCTGTTTGTTTTTATTTTCGGCACAACAACCCTGGTTTTTTCAGTATTTGCATATTATTTTTTAAATAAATCCTTACTGCAAGATTTTGACAATGCCCTTTACAATTATTCGATTGATGTTTCACAAACACTTGAAATGGGCCAACTTGATGATATTTTTTCGAATCCACACAAGGTCGAAGAAGGAAAAATATTTCCCTTTCCATCGGGCACTGCTTTGATTTTACTGCGCAATGGCGCAGGTAAAGTTTTAATTCAATCTGGGCAATTTAACAAGTTCAGCCCCAAATACCAGCAAGCATTGAATGAAATTTCAGCGGGTGCGGATTCCTACTATGAAACGATCACAGATACTGAACAGATTCCGAATGCTGAAGCGGGTTCATATCGTTTGATTACGTTTCCGGTAGATATTGAAAAATCATCGCGCCTGTATTTGCAAATTGCAGTACCCATGGCAACTTTTGAAACCCAACTTGAACAGTTAAAATTAATCCTTATTTTTGGCTTGCCTGCGGTTTTACTTGTTGCTTTAATTTCGGGTTTGTTTGTGGCTTCTAGGGCATTAAATCCATTCAAAGAAATTATTCAGCGTCTGGAAAAAATTGGCGTGCAACAATTAAGTCAACGTTTACCTGTACCCAACGCAAATGATGAAATTCAAAATCTAGCAAAGGCCTTGAACCTGATGCTTGAGCGGATCGAGAACGCCTTTTCGTCACAAGAAAAATTTATTGCTGATGCCTCACACCAGCTGCTGACACCGCTGACAATTTTAAAAGGCGAATTTGAATTGCAAAAAAAAAATGAACCCCGTAATTTATTTTTAGATAGCGGTCTACAAGAAATAGACCACCTCACAAAAATTATTAAAGATATGCTTCTGCTGGCACGTATTGATTCAGGTGTCTCAGAATTAACATTTTCAGAAGTTTATCTTGATGAAATTGTCTTAGATGTTATTTCAAAACTTCAAAAAATATCTGCCAGTAAAAACATACATATTAAATTTGATATCCAAGAAAATGCCGAACGCAAAAAAATTCATGGTGAATATGATCTGTTGACCAATCTATTTATGAACTTAATTGAAAATGCGATTAAATATTCAGATGTTAATAGTTCGGTATTTATTCTTATAGATTGGCAAGAATCAGTAACAAAATTTAGCGTCCAAGATTTTGGTCCAGGCATCTCAGAACATATGCGTCCACATCTTTTTAAACGTTTTAGCCGCGCCGATACCAGCAGCAAATCAATGGGTTTTGGCCTAGGCTTATCTATTGCGCAAAAAATTGCAAATTTACACAAAACTGTCATTACTTTAGACAGTTCAGATCAATCAGGGTGCCTATTTTTTGTTGAATTTAAAAATATTGATCAGATTAAAAAAAATTAATCTGGCTTTAATATCGTTTAAATCAACTATTGATAGTCTGTTCTTAACAAATAAGAGCTTTAAAAAATCTGCATGGTGCAAATATTTTAAAGCTCAAAATTAACCAAGGAGAATCCCATGAAATTAGTAACTCTTTTAGCAACTATCGCTTTCGCATTCGTAGCTAACGCTAACGAGCCTGCAACTGCTACTACACCAGCTGCTGCTGCAACTGCTGCAACAACTGAAGTTAAAGCTGCTGGCGCAACAGCAACTGCTGAAGTTAAAGCTGAAGGCAAAAAAGCCATCAAAAAAATGAAAAAAGCAGCTAAAAAAGCTGGCGAAAAAATCGAAGAGAAAAAAACTGAAGCTACTCACTAGTTTTAGTTTTGAAATGATCTAAGTATTTAATGCTTCGATCTTTTTAAAAATAAAAAGGCTGGATAAATCCAGCCTTTTTTTATGTCTAAAATGTTATGTCTAGAATTTTCCGATCGTAAAAAAACAAATCATCACAATGATAGTCAGTGGCAATGCGGCTAAAAATAATTTAAATGCATTTAATGTGTGATTCGGAAAATGCGAACTTAGTATTGAAAAGCCTGCAGGGTTTGGCGCATTTGCTAAGATTGACAATCCTCCACCAGAAATCGCCCCAGAAACTAGGGCCCACTTTGAAATTTCCGAAAGACTTGGAACTTGTGTTCCTAAATATGTTAGTGCGGCATTGTCAGTGATGCCCGTTAAGGCTGTTGCGGCAAAATAAAGTGTTTTTTCACCGATGGCTGTTAATACGGGCTCTAACCACCATTTCTGAAAGGGGCCAAAAACAATCAAGCCCGCTAAAAAAAATGCAACCAACAAACCCTCTTTGAATTTTAGACCATCTTGATAATTCTTGGTGACTGTTGTCAGCCCTATAAAAATTAAAAATAATCCCATGAAAACTTGCGTGTAGTGTGCGGTCACAACAAGTAAGACCAAAAATAAAATATGTAAACTAATCACCCAAAGGGGCATGGGGTACTGATCGGCTTCAATTAAATTCAGTTCAGATACAATTTTTTTTCTAAATATAAAGGTAAACAGTGACGTATTCAAAAATATCGCAAGCAATACAGGCTTGCCTAGATTTATAAATACCTCAGTCAGTGACCAGCCCCAGCGCCCCGCCACAATCAGAATTGGTGGTGCGGCAAAGTGTGTCAGCCCACCACCAATCGAAATATTCACAAATAACAAAGCTAAAATTCCGTATAAAAAGTTTTCAGAAATTTTTGAAGAAATCA
>JAYVKY010000005.1:0-4754 GCA_043767965.1 Pseudobdellovibrionaceae bacterium | reverse complement strand
CATTTGGTTTTATCAACAATACACGCCAACGATGCAGCCGGAGCTTTTCCCCGCTTAATGGATATTGGTGCTGAACCCTTTTTAATTGCGACATCTGTTTTAGGCATTTTAGCACAACGCCTTGTCAGGGTTTTATGCCCACATTGTAAAGTACCCTATGCGCCCAGTGATTTTGAACTGCAGACAATTGGTATCAGTAAAGAACAAATGAAAAATTCAAATATCTGTCGTGCGATGGGTTGTGAACATTGCGGACAAAAAGGTTATTTAGGCCGTACGCTAATTGCCGAAATTTTGCCAGTTACTGATGACATAAAATCTTTGATCATGCAAAAAAAAGATAGCGGCGCCATTAAAAAGCAAGCGATATCAAATGGTATGAAAACATTCAGGGATCATGGTATTCAAAAAGTATTGGCTGGCACCACAACAATTGAAGAACTTTTATCAAACACTCAAATCGATTTATGATGAGAATTTAATATGCCCATCTATGAATATAAAGGTCTAACCAAAGACGGAAAAAATACCAAGGGCACGCTGGACTCTGAAAACTTAAGAGTCGCGCGCTTAAAATTAAAAAAAGATGGTATTTTCGTCATCGAAATCAAAGATAAAAAAAAATCTGGTACGATTAAAAAATCTGGTTTTCGAAAAACCGGGAAAGTTCCGGTCAAAGACTTGTCACTGATGACCCGCCAATTGGCGACTTTAATTAAGGCAAATATTCCTCTGGTCGATGCCCTAACCGCAATTTCTGAGCAAGTTGAAAACCCAATTTTGGCAGAAGCTATTGCCGATTGTAAAAATATGGTCAACGAAGGGCAGTCTTTACATAAAGCGCTTTCAAAGTACCCAAATGTTTTTAATATTATTTATATCTCGATGGCCGAAGCCGGTGAAATGTCAGGCACATTGGATGTGATTTTACTGCGCTTGGCTGAATTCACAGAAGCTCAGGCTGAACTGCGCCAGCGAATTACTGGGGCGATGACCTATCCGATTATTATGTTGGTTGTGATTACGCTGGTGATTTTCGGGTTATTTACCAAGGTATTACCTGAAATTTTAGCCATTTTTGAATCTATGCCTGACATGGAATTGCCTGCAATGACTAAATTTATTTCTGATGTCAGTAAAGTTTTTGTGCATCAGTGGTATTTATTTGCGGGATTTATAATTATTAGTATTCTTGTTTTTTTAAATTGGAAAAATTCAACAGAAGGCCGCAAATCATGGGATGCGATATTATTAAAAATACCCGTTGTCGGTGACATCGCAAAAATGGTTGCAATTTCACGATTTACGCGAACGCTCTCGACGCTTCTGGCCGGTGGTGTGCCGATGCTGAACGCTATGGATATTGTCCGAAATGTTGTCGATAATCATGTCTTGGCGATTGCCATTGACGAGGCCCGAAATCATATTTCAGAAGGTGAATCAATTGCTGGTCCTTTGAAAAAATCAGGACATTTTCCACCGATTGTGGTTCACATGGTCAATATTGGTGAAAAAACCGGAGACCTTGAAAATATGCTGACCTTGGTCGCAGATGCTTATGACTTTCAGGTCAAAGCGAAAGTTGACACGCTGACAACGTTATTGAATCCTATCATGACATTAATTATTGGTGTAGTGATCTTTGTGATCGTCATATCAATTATTGTTCCGATGTTTGATATGACTTCAAAATTGGGCGGATAGTTTTAGAATTAATTTAGAATCTATGTTTAAAAAAGGGGTTTTCATGAAAAAATATAAATTGCGGGCGGCCTTGTTGAATCAATCTGGTTTCTCGCTGGGTGAAATCATGATCGTACTTGTGATTATTGGCGGCATTATGGCTATTGTTTTACCAAAAATTCAAGATGGTCAGGCGAAATCCAAAGTGAATAATACAAAAATGAAAATGAATGAACTGACAACAAAAATTGATGAGTATAATTCTGAATGCGGCAAATTGCCGGCTTCACTTTCATTTATCACAGATGATGATTCGTCTTGTAAAAACTGGGCTGGCAGCCCCAAACTGAAGCATCTTTTGAAAGATGCTTGGGGATCAGATTTTATTTATGAAATTTCTGGTAACGGTTACAATTTAAAATCTTTGGGCAATGATAAAAAAGAAGGCGGCACCAGTTACGACAAAGATATTTATTCAGACTCTTCAGCGGGCGGAGAATAATTTTTATTAAAACAAAGCAATTTTTTTTACAAAAAGGTTTCTCACTTTTGGAAATTACAGTTGTTTTAATGATTATTGGCGCGATTATGTCAATTGGTCTTTCACGCATTGGTTCAAAAAAGCAAGAAACCTCAAAGCTAATTCGGCAATTTTCAGTTGATGTTAAAAAAATACGAAATCGATCTAAACTGTATGGTACTACTTACCGATTAGCTATCAAAATGGATCCTGGGGCCCAATCCTATTGGGTTGAAAAATCGGCAAATGTGACCCTTATAGATAAAAAAGCTCTTGATGAAGAACGCGAGAAATCCAAATCATCTTTTCGTGATTCAAAGGACGAAGAAAAATCACCCGCAGCTTTCCAACCCGACACTACATTTTTTAAAAAAGAACAGATTTTGCCGAAGGGATACACCTTTAAATTGATTGAGAGTGGCAGCCAAGACAATGTCTTTGCTGATGGCACTGCCTATATTCATTTTTTTCCACAAGGATATATCGAACCCAGTCTGATTCAAATTGAGGACCCTAAAAAAAATATCTGGACGCTTGTCTTTAACCCAATCACAGGTCAAGCTGATGTTATAGCTGAGGCCAAAACGTTAAAAGATCTAACACGTTAAGCTTTAACAAAAGTATTATATGATTAAATATATAACCTTAAAATTTAATGCAAATTCAAAAAATGCGTTCACTTTAATTGAAGTTGTACTGGCCATGATGATTATGGCTTCGGGTTTATTTATTTTAACAAACTCTTGGGGGGGCACATATGCCCGTTTGAAAAAAACCCAGATTCAAGTGCAATTGGCCTCATTGTTAGAACGTAAAGTTGTTGAAATTGAACGTGAATATAAAAATAAATCTTTAGACAGTATCCCCGAAGAAAAGACAGACAATTTCGGTGAAGACCTATCGGAATATTCCTGGACAATGACATCGCAAAAGCTTGTGCTGCCCGATTTAGCGACCATTCTGGAAAGCCAAGAAGCCGGCGTTAAATCAGATCTGTCATCGTTGATGAAAATTTTTACGGAACACATTTCAAAATCAGTTAAAGAAATTAAAGTCGAAGTGACTTATAAAAATAAAAAAAAACCAATCACCGTTGAAGTCGTTTTTTATATGATTGATTATGACAGGCCACTGCCGATGCCTGGCGGTGCGGGATGAATTTCGAAACACCAAAAAAATCATTAGGTTTTACTTTGATCGAAGTTGTTTTAGCCGTTTCGATTTTATCTACACTTTCCATTTTAATTGCCACGACCACCACTCGTGCCCTTAAAGCTAAAAAAAAAATTCAAGCAGAAGTCAGTGATGTTTCAAGCCTAAGGGATACAATGAAAGTTATTCGGGCTGATATCCATCAAGCATGCAATCATGTCGATTTTGAAAAAGAAATTTCAGATCTGGCCACAAAACCAGCGACTGCAGCACCACCGACGGGTGCACCACTTGCCGGGCCAACTCGTGAAAATAAACGTGAAGACCCTAAAACTGAATTCTGGGGAACCGAGACTAAAATAAATTTCGTTACCATGAATAACGGACGCATGACGGCCAATGATGTTCAAGCCGATTTTGTCGAAGTGGGTTATGAATTAAGAAGCTGTCGAAATTTATCAAAACCAGAATTAAATAGTCAGTGTTTGTTTCGCAGAATTCAAAAAATTTTAGATAAAGACATTGAAAAGGGTGGGCTCGAAACTGTTATTTTAGAAAATGTGACTGAGTTTAGCTTGAAATATTTAGTTGAAGGTAAAGACGATTGGATCAAAGACTGGAAATCTTCAGGGGGACTGACAAATTCCCAGTCCGGTTTACCTGGCGGACGGTCAATTTTTCCAGATGCGGTCGAGGTGACTTTAGCGATTGAACGCGATTTTGAATCTAAGAAAAAAAAATACTCGCTGCAATATGTAATACCTGTTCACTTCCCGAATAATATAAAGCCAACCTCAAGCACATCACAAACTGCGGGTGTCACAAAATGAAAAATATATATTCCCGCTTAAAGTATAATCCGCTGAAGCAAAAAAATAAAAAAGGCATCGCCTTATTGCTGGCTGTGACATCATTGGTTTTAATGGTCTACATTGCCAGCGAAGTTTCTATGGATTCAACTATTGAATATGCTGTAAATTCACAAGAAATTAATCGCATTAAAGCCTATTATGCCGCACGAAATAGTGCAGAAATTGCAATGCTTCGAATTAAATTATTTCAAATGGCCAGTCGCGCACAGTTACCCGCAAATTTCGCACAAGAGCTTGACCAGATTTGGAAGTTCCCCTTTGCTTGGCCCCTTCCAGTAGGCGAAAGTGCATTATCATCCGATAAAGACGCCGTTGGTGAAATTACAAAAGCCGCTTTGTTCGATGGCCAATACGAGCACATGATCATGGATGAAGGCTCAAAAATTGATATCAATGACTTGGCATCACCTTCAAAAACTTTGCGCGAGGTTACAAAAAAACAACTACTTAACCTTTTTGAACAAAAAAATATCAGTGATGAAAAATTTCGCGATCAATATCAAAATTTCAGGTTTAATGAATTAGTG
>JAYVKY010000004.1:0-2001 GCA_043767965.1 Pseudobdellovibrionaceae bacterium | reverse complement strand
CCTTGGTTTTGTACTCAGCTCGCGTTTCGTTAAGCGCCCTAAGTATTTGTGGCTTACGGTCATTTTGCTTAGCTCATTGCTAACCGCAGTGGTTTTTATTTCGAAGATTCAATTAGATAACTACTCCCTTCCTGGTTTAACCAAGATGAGTACAAGCAATGATGTATTTCTTCAAACTGTTCGAGTTTTGGATGTAGCTGGAGCAAGTTTATGTTTGGAAAAAAATCTTTTTTCGGGCATTACACCCAATTTGACAATAGACGAAATTCGCAGCGGATATGATCCAAAGCATGTTAACCTTTCACAGGGCTTGCTAAATAAAGTGCCGGTTGACGATAGGATTAATAGCGTATGGATGAATACTGCCACAAATCATCCAATTTGTTTTTTTAATAATAAATTTGAACTAACAAAATATATGATTGGTGCTGATAGCGGCGTTCAATTTTTAATAACCCATCCGTATGTTGATAAAAATGAGTACGAATATAAATTTTCTGATTCTTCAATACGTGACATAGCTTTTGCCTACATATCTAAGGCTTCAACGCTGCCGATATTAAAGCCCTGGTTTATATATCTTATGGCAATTGTATCTTTTATTTATTTGCTTAGGGCTAAAGTTTATAGGGCTGAATATTTGACTATTTTTATATCAGCAGTTTTTTATTTTTATAGCCTGGTCTTATTTGGAAATGCGGCAGACGCCAGATTGCCTTTTTATACTACGACGGCCCTGTTAATGACTATATTTTTATCAATATCAGAACGTAAAAAAAGGAATTAATGAGAATTCGGCTTTTTTTAATTTTTTGATGTTTAATAAGCATTTTTAGGTTTAACTAATGTAAGCGACCTGGCTGTATGGCACGGGCTGATCGGTAAAACAGGCAAAAAATGAGTTTAATAAATTTATAACCATATACGTGTTTGAAGGCATTCATACAAGACTCATGCTTGAATAATGACCTTCAATTCCAAAAAATCTGGCAAATTCTCTTGAAAAACAGCTGAATAAATGTGGATATTAGATCTATCAATATGGAGAGCCCTGATGGACTTAATTTTATTACCGTGCTCGGTTTAGTTTTTGACGGAGATTTACGCAAAATGAATAAATCGTTCGTTGAGGTACGTGCATGATTTGGAAATTGTTCAAGCCATTATGGGCCTATCGGGGTTTTATTCTTGGCAGTGTCAAAAGAGAGTTTCAATCCAAATATCGCAATTCCTTGCTTGGAGCTGCTTGGACGGTCATCAATCCGCTGGCTATGATTATTGTTTACACGGTGATTTTTTCGCAGATCATGCGCGCAAAGCTGCCAGGCGTGGATAGCACCTTCGCTTACAGCATCCACCTGTGCGCGGGAATTTTGACCTGGGGGTTATTTGCGGAAATCACAGGGCGCGCCCAGAACATGTTTCTGGAGCATGCCAATCTGCTTAAGAAATTGAGCTTCCCAAGACTTTGTCTTCCAGTAGTCGTCGTCGCCACCGCAGGGCTTAATTTTGCCATCATTTTTAGTTTGTTCACAGTTTTCTTAATTCTTTCTGGCAATTTTCCCGGCTGGTCTTACCTGGCAATTTTGCCCGTGCTTGGTATCCAGGTCGTTTTCGCAATCGGACTGGGTATGGTACTTGGCGTACTCAACGTTTTCTTTCGCGACGTAGGGCAGTTGTTCGGAGTGGTGCTTCAGTTCTGGTTTTGGCTCACCCCCATAGTGTATGCAGTAACAGTCTTGCCTAAGTCGGTGCAACCCCTGATCGCACTTAATCCGATGGCAAGCCTAATAGTTGCCTACCAGAATATCCTCGTCATTGGGCAATGGCCAGACTGGGTCTCGCTCTGGCCTGTTACCCTGCTTGCCGTGCTACTTTGTGTATGGGGTATGCGGCTATTTCGCAAATACTCAGGAGAAATGATGGACGAACTCTGATGGGCACGATAATCGTTACCAAACTTGGCAAAGCATATAAGCATTACCCCACACGTTGGGGTCG
>JAYVKY010000003.1:0-2060 GCA_043767965.1 Pseudobdellovibrionaceae bacterium | reverse complement strand
CGTGATCGTTATCAATTTCAGTGCGTACAATTTTTGAGGAATCGCCAGCAACCAGTTTGCCAATCAGATTTAATGCCTGAAACTGCTCGACAGGCTTACTGGCACCTTTAATTTCAGTTAACGTCGTATTCACATTCGTCATTTGCTCGAGCGTTGAAAACTGCGCTAATTGCGCAGCCATTTCGTGATTCTTTAGCGGATTCGAAGGATCCTGGTTCTTAAGCTGCGCTATCATCAATTTAAAAAAAGCATCTTTATCCATTTTACTGCTGCCCGAACCGCGAACTTGTTTTGATGGATCAACCCAGTTTTTGTCAGCCACTTTATTTAAAACATTCCCTATGTTTTCATCACCCAACATTTGTTTTTGAGCATCAGTCAATTGCGCTTGCTGCGGCCCCTCTTTTAAATTTGGTGCAGTCTGGCCTGCATCTTGCCATGTCTTTACATTATTATTTGCGCCCATCACCGACATACGAACCTCTTTCTGATTTTTATTCTACAGTTGATCAAATTAAGCTACCGCATTCAGCGTTCGCGCCTTATTCAGTCCGTAATATTGACTGGCCGCAGATTTCTGAACATTTTTCATTGGCAATACGACAGGCCGATCTTCATTCAGCAAAGAATTTGAAAAACGACTTTGCTGTTTTTGATTTTGCCTGTGTGAATCTTGCTGCTGAAGCTCGGCAAAAGTTTTTGACTGATTTGACTCAGATCCTGAACTGTTGCTTTGACTTTGCAAAGACTGTGCACTGTTTTCAGTATTTATTGCATTCACGCTGTTGATCTTAACATGTTCTAGACTAATTTGCTTGGCGGCTAGACTCGACCTAAGATCAGAAAGACTATCTTCAATTAATTTTTTTACAGATTTATCCTGTGTATTTAATTCGATATTCATTTGTCCGTTAGACAGGGTAACTTTTAAATGCACTTCGCCAATCCCATCAACTGAATTCATTTTCAAAGTCACCTCACCACCACCCTTCGTCACCAGATAGTTCGCTTGATTCAATAGCTGTTGAATCCCTGACTCAGCGGCCGAATCTGGTTTTGTCAGTGCCTGAGCACCTTTTGAATGCTCTGCACTTGGCGCTAATAATTGCGAATGAAATTCACTTTGCCCAGTGTGCTTTGAATCTGTCGTCGTTAATTCTGATTTAATAAAATCTTCTTTTAATGATTTTGAATTGCTCTGTTGGTTTTCTTTTGAATTTTCATTTGAATCAGAATTTGAACGTTGGCCAGCATTTTTTGTATCGTCCTTCACATCATCATTTGCAACTAATGCAGTTGATGATTCGACTTGTGATTCCGGATGAAATTCCGGCTTCATTAATACAAGTTTTTCTTTCATCTGCTCAAGCTTTATCTGTGGTTGTTCAAATTGGTCTTTCTTTAGAACATCCATAATTTTTTCTTGAAATGCCGTCGGCACATCAGCAGTAGATACGTCGATAGCCTCTGACGATTCAGATTTTTTTGATTCCTCGGGCCCCTCCGTCGCTTGTATCAAATCAATAGAAGACGCTTCCGGCATCTTCTGCGGCTCTGAGACAATGGCCGGCTGTGGTGCAATTGTCGGCGCTGCTAAGTTTTTAGAGCGATCTGATGTTAGATCTGGTGTTAAATTTATTTTTGATTCTTCGATCATCGCCAGATTTTCACTTTCATCTGGAACTTCAACTTCATTCTCGATTGAGACCATGTTCATTGAAATCATCGTCGGATCAACTTTAACTTTTAACTGATCATCTAACTTATCAAAATCTTCACATTCTTCAGATTCTTTTTTTGCAACCTTCTTTTTATGTTCCCCAGGTTGGCCTTCAGTTTTCTTAGCATTTACATCTTTAGGAGTTTCTTTTTTCTCTGCAATTTTAATTTGTTCTTTCAAATTATCTTTGAAATCCCTTTTAAAATCTTTAGCTCCTAAATCTTTCTGCTTTTCAGATCTTTGATTTTTCATCAACGAATCTGTTTGTGGGGGACTGACACTGGTCAGTTTATCAAGCACACTCCTCCTTGGTTAGGGTTTGGTTTCTGTATTATTCGAG
>JAYVKY010000002.1:0-13864 GCA_043767965.1 Pseudobdellovibrionaceae bacterium | reverse complement strand
TGGCCACCTGTAATAATTAAGCTAACTACTTTATTTGAAATCAGCTGACGATTTGCAATCGTGATTTGATTTTGAATGCAGTTCATGCGTTCAACCATTTTGTAGTACAGCGAACTTGCATTGCCCCAGCGAATTGGGGTTGCAATGACGACCACATCGGCCCAGTGAACAAAAGCTTCGTAGACTTTTTCCATTTGATCTTCGGGATCCATTTGTGTGATCGAACAAGGCCATGTACAAGCCCGCGCTGCTTTTGAGTAATATCCCTCGCAAGAACGAAATTTAAGCTGACTTAAACTGATAGTTTTTGTCTCGGCATTTAATAAGGCTGACGCATGCTTCACGGCCACATCAAGCAAAAGATCTGAAGTCGATAGGCGTGGATTTTCTTCATCCATATTTGTAGTAGAGATACCTAATACACGAATCGGCCCAGGACTGCGTGTAACCTCGCGGGCCAGCGGGTGGGGTGTGTGTGGTGATTTTTGTCTTGGCGTGGCTGATGCTAAATCAATTAAAAGTTTTTCGCCTTGAATTTTTAATGAATATACGGGGACACAGTCGGATTCAAATCCTGGTTCGCCTTTCCCGCTTTTATGATGAAACTTCCAATTGTGCCATGGGCACACGAGGTATTCGCCCGATAATTTGCCGCGTCCAAGCGGGCCGCCAAAGTGATTGCAAAATCCAGAGACGGCCGCAAAGTTACCATTTAAATAAGTCAGTGCGATTTTTGTTTTACCAACAGTAATTTCTTGCAGTGGTTTATGAACAAGTGTTTTTATGTCGCCTAGTGTTTGCCAGTCCGATTCGCTCATAATTATAAATTATGAGAAGAACTTTAAAAAGACAAGAGGTTATATCATTGTAAATGATATTCTGCTATAAGCGTCCAGCAATTTAAATCAATGAAATCAATAACTCTGAAACATAAAATGCAAAATCTCGGGCATTTTCAGAATTTTTCCATTTTGGATTTTTTAAATTTTCGATGTCGTCCTGTTTAAATCCCTTGCGGTTAGAAATAAATTCAATCAACGTGGCCAAGCCATCTTCCTTTTCGCAGACTTTTAAAAAATCTAATGCCAATACATTTGTTGTGCCTTCCCAAATTGAAAAAACTTGAGCGTCACGCAATAAATAAGGTAAACCCGTATCTTCGACATAGCCGGCGCCGCCGAATGATTCTAGAGCCTCGCTGGAAACAATGATTGATTTTTTTGCTGTGTATAATTTCACAACTGGCGTTAAAACGCGCAGTAATTTTTTTTCAAGATCCGTGGCCACGGCACATTCCTCTTTACCTAAAAGGCCAACAACAAAAAATGTAAATTGAAAAGATTTTTTAAAATCGTCTTCAAGTCGATTCAAGGTCATTTTATGCAAGGGATGATCAATCAAGAACGCCCCGAATGCTTTTCTTTTTTTAGAATAATCCCAGGCCAAATCCAATGCTCGGCGCATGTGTGCAGTCGCGCAAACTGAATTGTAAATACGTGTAATATTTAATACAGTCGCAATTGTTTTTATGCCTTCACCCTGTTTACCAATGAGGCGCGCACGCGTGCCATGCAAACTAAGCTCTGCTGTTGGAAGTGCCTTCGTACCTAATTTATCTTTTAGGCGGTGAACTTCGATTTGATTTAATTTGTTATTTTCATCACGAAGCTCTAAATAAAACATCGATAACCCGCGATTACCTTTTTCAGCACCCTCGGTGCGTGCCAGCGTCAACGCCATTTGTGAAGTTGTGGCCGAGGTAAACCATTTTGTTCCCGTCAGATGAAAACAATTTCCGACCTGAATGGCCATCGTACTGCTTTCGCTGACGTCAGACCCACCAGATCGTTCAGTCATCCATTGCCCTGACGTCCAAAATTTTTTTGGATCACGCGAAATTAAATTCGCAAAGGCTGTTTGTTTTAAATCGTCTGGGGCAAAAAGTTCTAATGCCCGGGCCGCCCCGTCTGTCATTGCTAATGGACACGAGTAAAACGCACTGGATGAAGAATATAAATACAAAAGCATCATCTGATAAACTCGTGAAAATTCATTTTGCTGACGCTCGTAAGCCGTGGCTACAATACCTTCGGTGGCTGCGGCTTTTTCTAATTGTAGCCATCCATTAGAAACTGTAATCTGATCAATTCGTCTGCCCCAAGCATCAAATGAAATAAGTTGTGGGGGCTGCGCCATGGCTTCTTGGGCCCACTGTAACCATGAACCCGCAGCCAATTCTCCGACATGAATTAAATGTTCAGTCACAATATTTAAATATTCGATGGGCAGATTCTTTTGAATATATTTTTGTAGTACTAAATCTGAATGGAATGTGTTTTCTAAATGTGGGCCAGTTTGATAAAATTGATTCATTCCTTTATTAAACAGTATTTGCTATGGTTTTAAAAGATCCACTAAAGTCTAGTTTGACATTTTCTGGTCCAAGGCTTTTGGCTTATGTACTATTGATCATATAAAAATTCAAATCCATAATAATTTATTACACGAAAGGTAAATAAATGATGAACAAAAATATTTTATGTATCGCAACAATTCTATTCGGCCTGACATCATGTGTCTCTAATTCGACTCACAGGATTGCTATAGATTCTCTGAAATCAGAAATTGAAAAAGAAAAAGGCGAAAAACAAATCTTAGCTGAAGAAAAAAATAAAATTCAAGATAACTTAATTGCAACGACAAAAGATCGTGGTCAATTAAAAGCTTCGTTGGATGAAATGAAAAAAGCCATGGAAGAAATGCGTCTTCGACAAACCGAACAGCGCCAACGTCTAAAAGAATTCGAAGATCTGACTCAAAGATTTAAAAAATTAACTGATTCTGGCACCTTATCAGTGCAGTTCATTGATGGCAAAATGGTTGTCAGTCTTGGATCAGATGTTTTGTTTAATTCAGGCTCGGCAAAACTTTCAACGCCGGGTCTTGAGGCTATTAAAGAGGTCGCCGCACAGTTAAAATCAATTCCCGGAAAACGTTATCAAATTGAAGGGCACACAGATAATGTACCTATAGCGACAGCCACATTTTCGTCAAATTGGGAACTGGCCGCAGCACGTGCGCTGAATGTAACACACTCGATGATTGATGCCGGTATGCCCGCTGCTCGTGTCAGCGCAGCCAGTTTTGGTGATACATCACCACGCTCTGGGAATGATACACCCACTGGCAAAGCCTTAAATCGCCGAATTGCAATTGTTGTTGTTCCTGACCTTTCAACAATGCCAGGCTATGAAGAACTCAGTAAGCGCAATTCTGCTGCGCAATAATTGCATACTCGATCAAATACTCACTTAAATTACCGCGTGTTCTGGTCTAGCCATTGGCTAAATTGTTCTTGCGGTAAAGCTCCAGATTGACGAGTTACCTCAGTGCCATTTTTAAAAATAACTACAGTGGGTATTCCACGAATACCCAGCTGACCAGAAACTTGTTGATTCAGATCTGAATTTAATTTTACGAAAACAATTTTTCCTGCATAAGACTGACTAACCGCTTCGAATGTTGGGGCAAATGCACGACACGGTCCACACCACGGCGCCCACACATCAAGAACAATCGGTAACGGACTTTTCTTAATTAATATTTGCAAAGTTTGATCACTAGCATTAACGACTACACCATGAACTGCCAAAACACTTTTGCAAGAACCACACACCGGCTCTTTACCAGTATTTAATTCAACTCGATTTACTTTTTTACATTTTTCGCACACAGCGTACGTCTGAGACATAAAGCCTCCCAAGCTGAATATGTATTCATTTCACAAATTATAAGGGGGAATCTATAAGACTCCCCTTATTTACTATAAATGATTTCCGAAATTAATGAATTGGAATTTGTTTTGCTTTGAATGTTTCTGTTTTTGGCACTGTCACAGTCAACACACTATTTTCAAACTTAGCATCCACTTTTTTCTCATCTACGGTACCTGGCAAAGCAAAGCTTCGGGTATACGATCCGTAATAAACCTCTGATAAGTATTTCTTTTTTGTTTCACTCTTTTTTTCTTCTTTTCGTTCAGCATGAATTGTAATTTGGTCTTTGTCGGCCTCGACTTTAACTTGATCTTTAGTGACGCCTGGCAAATCAAATTTTAAAACATAATTGTTACCTTCTTCAGCCACATCGCACGATGGGGTAAAAGCAAGTTCGTTAAAACCATTTATTCTTTTCATATTCGAAAACTCGCTAAACATCCGATCAAAAGAATCTTGAATTTGTGATAAATCACGAAATGGACTTAAACTTTTTTTATCGAACCAGCGTTCAATAGCATTTGACATAAATAATCCTCCTTATGGATTGTTGTTAAAAAAAAGAGTAGCGGCGCACTGACCTGTATCGATGAAAATACAAACCAGCGACTCCGCCACTTAATCGCATGAGTTCTGACTAGCATCGCTGCTATCGAACATACAATCCTTCAAGCAGAATACGTGCCAGGTGCGAAAAAATTGTGTGCGATCATTTATTTTGATTTAAATAAAAATGCAAACCGCTTGCGTGGTAAATTTCAATTTGTAGGTGGCAAAATTCTACAAAGTTTTTTTCAGTTGATATTTTTTACCTCTAGCATGCAAATATTTTTCCTGTCCAAAATATAATTGTATTTAAAGCTGGTCCCGATAATGCAAGGAATTGCAAAGCAGCACGAATTGAATTCTGTTCGTTTCGGCGCTGTCGCAAAAATAAACAGGAGAAACAAATGAAAACAGATTCGCAAATTCAATCAGATGTTATTCAGGAATTGAAATGGGATCCCAGCGTAAGCCATGAACAAATCGGTGTTGCTGTATCGGATGCAATCGTCACTCTTTCAGGAACGATCCCAAGTTATATTGAAAAGTTCGCGGCAGAAAAAGCAGCCCAGCGTGTATTCGGCGTTAAAGCAGTTGTCGAAAAAATTGAAGTCAAATTGCCGGGATCATATCAACGTGGTGATCTTGATATTGCAAAGGCCGTCGTTGAACAATTTAAATGGAGCTCACAAGTCCCCGATGAATTAATAAAAGTTAAAGTTGAAGATGGATGGGTTCATTTATCAGGTGAAGTTGAATGGGAATACCAGCGTGCAGCAGCAAAAAATTTGGCTCAAGGATTGATTGGGGTTAAAGGTGTTTCTAATAATATCATAATTAAAGTTAAAAGTGTTCAGCCAAATATTGTAAAACAAAAAATTGAAGATGCTCTTAAACGAAAAGCAGAACGCGAAGCTCGAGCAATCTCGGTTGAAGTTAATGGTGGCCGTGTCGTTTTATCTGGCACTGTTCATTCATTTTCCGAAGTGCAAGATGCTAAAGGTGCTGCATGGAATGCCCCAGGCGTAACCAGTGTCGAAACACACATGAATATTGTTGGGTATTAATATATTTTAGTACTGTGATGCCAATTTTCAAATTTGGCATCGCATTATTTCGAGGCAAAAACTGTCAAAATTGTTGTCAGTAATTTCTAGATTAAAGTCTGTCAGACCTTGGTCCGAAAAGTAGTTGTTCAATAAAAATATTAGCAACGACACGGGAGCCAAGAATGAAAACACCTCACAAAAATGAAGCTGTTAAAAAATCTGTTCTACAAAAAAGTTTACTCGGTTTGACGATTATTACTACTTTGGCTGTAGGTTGCTCTAGGAACTCGAGCCAAAATTCAACGGCAGCAGATGCAAATTCAAACACGGGCCAATCTGTAACGCCAGCGAATGGCATCAGCCCGGCATTAAAAGTTTATGCTAATTCTGTAAATGATGTGACAGGCCTTTTAGGATTGGGTGGCCAGCTTATAGGCGTTAACATGGACGCCTTAACTAAGGGTCTTGATATTTCTTTGCGATTGCCATCAACGATTTTATTTTTGGCTCAGACCTATTTATTAAAATATCCACAAATTCAAACATCAATTACAAATGATGCTGATGGAACAAGCGTGCTTCATTTAAAAGTTACTTTAGCAGATGCAGTTGCTGCATATAAAAAATGGCAAGACAAACATCCTGATCAAGTTCAAGCTCCGCCACCTATTTCTCAGCTGCCACAAATTCCAGAGGCTCCAGCAAATCCATCAGCCCCACCGGTTGTTGTGACTCCGCCGAGTGTACCGAATGGACCTCTTCAAGGCAGTTATGCAGGTTCAATTACTCCAGCAAGTAACGGTGTATTTGGTGATGGTTCTTGGCCACGTGGCGATGCAACACTTCTTGTCGAGCATCCAGAGATCAACGGATATGGATATGCCTTAGGCGGTAATTTTCAGTTTTCAGTAGCAGCCGATGGAACTTTGAGCGGAGTATTCACAATTTGGGGATACCCTTGTCAGATTCAGGCGGGTCAAGTTCCTGCAGGTGCAAACGAAGTTACTTTTATACTTCCCGGTTCAACAGGATATTTAAAGTTTGAAGCTAACGGTGTAGTTTCAGGTTATGTTTACGAGCCAGGGCCAGCCGGCGATGAATGGGAAACCCATAAGCTGGGTATTATATCAGGACATAAACAGTAATTTGAATTATCAGATCTAAATTTTAATTCGAATGAAGGGTCAATCGCATTGACCCTTCATCTTTTGGTTTATATCGTGATGGTGACATGCAAAATTTAAACGTCGTTATTAAACATCTTAAACGTGCCAGTCGATTGACTCTGCGTATTTTGGCAAATCGCACCGTGCAAATCACAGCGCCCTTTGGAATTAAAGACATTCATATTCAAAATATCCTAGAAAAGAATTCAAACTGGATTTTAGAAAAATATAAAATACTTGATTCAATTGTGTCTGTTCAAAAAATTCAATTTATCCATGGCCAAGTTCTGCCTTTTTATGGCGAAGAATTAAAGCTTGAAATCACCGAAGGTAAAGCAGGCATTTTTAAAAACAACCATAGTCTTTTTGTATCAGTGCCAAAACGTATTCCTGCAGAAAAAAAAGATATCTATACCGAGAAAGAATTAATGAAATGGTATAGGATTGAAGCTTTAAAAAATTTGAACGAGCGTGTTCATTATTTTTCTGCGCAACTCGGTGTGCGTGCAAAATCTATATCACTTAAAAATTATAAATCCAGGTGGGGCGCATGCTCTTCAAAAGGGGATCTGATTTTTAATTGGCAAATCGTGACATTTGAAAAAAAACTTTTTGACTATGTGGTGGCCCATGAAATTTGTCATCTGAAAGAAATGAATCACAGCCCCAGATTTTATGCATTACTTTTACAATTGGGCTTTCGCAAGTCAGAAATTCATCCACAAATGAAAAATATGCGGAATTTGTTTTAGCGCGTGTGGGGGGGGGTATAATGTTGTATCGATTTTCAATTGAATTATCAGACGTTGATCGGGGAATTTATCAAACCTTGGATTTTCGAATCGCACAGCACCCCTCAGAAGTAGCGCTGTATTTGTTAACGCGTGTTTTGGCTTACGCGCTTTGTTTTGAAGAGGGGCTTGAATTTTCAGGCGCGGGCCTCAGCGACCCGGACGTGCCTGCGATGAAAGTGACAGGCTTAAACGGAGTTGTCAGTTTGTGGATTGAAATCGGAAACCCTTCGGCTAAAAAACTGCATAAGGCGGCGAAAACATCACCACGAGTTGTGGTGTATACTTATAAAAATGCCGAAGTTTTAATTGAAGATATCAAAAATAATGATATTCATAAGGCAGACAATCTTGAGATTTACGCACTAGATGCAAAATTTTTAGCACAACTTGAAAAACATCTAGAAAAAAATAATCGTTGGCAGATCTTGCATCAGCAAGGTCAATTAGACATCAACACAGGTAAAGAATCTTTCGTTACCGAAGTTCAAAGATATAAGGTGAAAAAATAATGAATGACTTTAAAAATAATCAAAAAATCAACGAAAAAAGCAATCTCTTTTCAGATTTTAATTTAATTCAAACACTGAAAGATACACTTCGTGAAAAAAACTTTATTAAAACCACAGATATTCAAAGTCAATCGTTGCCGGCATTATTGGCAGGTCGTTCTGTTGTTGGAGTTTCTGAAACAGGCAGCGGTAAAACTTTGGCCTATGTGTTGCCAATTTTACAAATGTTAAAAACTTTAGAAATACAAAATAATCCAGTGGTGATCGAGGCACAGCCCCGTGCCGCAGTGATCGTTCCAAGTCGTGAATTAGGCGAACAGGTGTCGCGTGTTTTTAAATTATTTACACACACAACACGTTTACGTGTGCGTACAGTTTTGGGTGGGTCAACAGCAGCGGCCGCGAAGCAAAATATTAAGGCCCCGTTTGATATTTTAGTTGCTACACCGGGCAGGCTGATTCAGTTGATGGATCTTGAATTAATTAATCTGTGCGATAACCGAATTCTTATTTTTGATGAAGCTGATCAAATGCTGGACGGTGGTTTTTTGCCCGATGCCGAACGTATCGCAACAGAATGCGCGCGTAATCTGCAATTAGGAATGTTTTCTGCAACTGTATCAAATGCGACACAACAGCTGATGACGTCGCTTTTTTCAAAAGCCGAAGTCATTCGCAGTTCAAGCAGCCAAATTGTCGGCCTTAAAAATACTGTTAAAACCGTAAATACTTTATCAACAAAAAATTTAATGGTTCCGGAAGGTAAGCGGTTCCCCTTGATGGAAAGTATTTTGAACGAAAAAAACTCGGGCAGTACCTTAATTTTTGTAAATACGCGGGCACAGTGCGATATACTTTTTGAATTGATGAAAAAAGGCGGTTACGAATGTTTGTGTTATCGTGGCGAAATGGATAAAGTTGAACGCAGGGTAAATTTAAAATTATTTCGCGATGGTAAAATTAAATTTTTGATTTCAACTGATCTGGCTTCGCGGGGGCTTGATGTTGATCATATTGATCGAGTCATAAATTATCATTTGCCACAACAGATAGAAAATTACTTACACCGTGTTGGGCGAACAGCGCGCGCAGGACGCGAAGGCCAAGTGATTAATTTAGTCACTGACCGCGATAAAATTTTAATTTCAAGACTAGGGAAATAAAATGAGTGATGAAAAATCTGCAAAGCCTGCTAAAAAAACAAAACAAGATCCACTTTACGGAATTACGTTAGAAAAAATTCTAACAGAACTAGTTACTGATCTTGGTTGGGAAGAATTAGGTTTAGCAATTCGTATTAAATGTTTTACCGAAAACCCCAGTATTAAATCAAGTCTGACTTTTTTACGGCGAACTGAATGGGCCAGGGGTAAGGTCGAAAGAATGTATATCTGGCATTTGCGGCAGAAGAAAAAGAAAATCGTAAAAAGCTAAATCTGGTGAATTAATAATGCGGTGGTTTTTCGCCAGCGGGTCGAATTTCAGAATCCGATGTCATTTGTTGTACAAACAGTTTTAAATTCTTATTTAACAAATCGATTTGTTCTTGCTGTTGGTAAATCACTTGATGAAGTTCTTCCAGCATCACCTCTTGGTGCGAAATTTTAGTTTCGATATTAATAAAACGTTCTTCGTTTTGATTTTCCATAATTCCCCGTCGTATGTTTGTGGGGCTGTTGATCTCATTGTTTGGATAAATTGTAAACGGAATTGAAGCGAGCCGCAGGCTTAAATGACCTAATCTAACACAATAATCTAGTAAATTGTTGCATAATAATCTAGTAAATGTTAACATTAAATTCTAGCTCATAACTATTTGTTTTATCTAGAGATTATATAATTTTAAGGGTTGAAAATGGTCAAAAAAGAAGTCCCAAATCACAAAAATCAACAGCTTGCACGCCTTTTAGCAACAACAAAATCGATCTCGCGCGGGCAGATTGTTCGATCTGCTGATATTGATCGGATTACCCGAGAAACGCTGACGGCAGCAGGTTACTTATCAAAAGTGATGAAGGGTTGGTATCTGTTATCAAGGCCCGCCGGTGTCGGCACGACAACATTATGGTTTAGTAATTATTGGGATTTTGTTCGCGAATATTTAAATGAGCGTTTTGGTCAAGAGTACTGTTTGACTGCAGAATCTTCATTGGATTTACATGCAGGCAGCCAAAGTATTTCAAAACAGGTGACTGTGATGACAAAAAAAGCATCGAACGAAACTGTCGATTTATTATTTGATACGTCAATTTTATTATACCAAGACGAAAAAAATTTCCCAACAGACATTATTCAAAAAAATAAAATAAATGTTATGCCTTTGCATGTGGCAATTTGTCGAGCTTCGCAAAATTATTTTTTAAATAGCACATTAAACATGGAAATTTGCTTGCGCTTGATCGGTTCGCCAGTTGAGGTTTCTAGGGTTCTGCTGGATGCACAATCAGTAATAACGGCGAATCGAATTATCGGCGCATATAAAGCATTGAATGATCTATCATCTGCGACCCATATTGAAAAAGATATGATGGCTGCAGGTCACATTGTTCGTTCGATAAATCCGTTCGCAGACAAGAAATTATTTTTAAATCCAACTTTCAAAATGGTTTCTCCGTATGCAGGGCGAATCACTGCCATATGGGCAAAAATGCGAATCGATATTTTGTATTTGTTTCCAACAGAGCCCGGTTTAAAGAATACCGAAAAAACAATTGGTCAAATTGAACAATTGTATAAAGACGATTCTTACAATTCTTTGTCGATTGAAGGCTATCATGTCACGCCAGAATTGATTGATAAAATTCAAAATGGCGAATGGCAACCTGAACACAATCTGACAGATATCCAAGATAAAGATGCAATGGCTGCAAAAGGCTACCATGAATCATTTAAAGAAGTTATTATCAGCATTACAAAAATTCTTCAAGGTGCAAAATCAGGACAAGTTTTTAATGATGACTTGCAAAATTGGTATCGTGAATTATTCAAGCCTGTTGTTCAAGCTGGGATTTTAAATGCGGCAGATTTGGCCGGCTACAGAAATCATCCAGTTTATATTTCTGGTGCTCGTCATGTGCCACCACCAGCTGAGGCTGCTTTAGACTGTATGAAAACTTTAGAAAAACTTTTACTCGATGAAGAATCTGCAGCTGTGCGCGCTGTCCTTGGACATTTTATTTTTGTATTTATCCATCCGTATATGGATGGCAACGGACGCATCGGACGCTTTATTTTGAATTTAATGTTGGTATCAGGTGGGTATGATTGGGTAGTTATCAGGGCATTAAATCGCAGCCAGTACATGGCGGCACTTGAAACAGCTTCAGTCAGCGGAAATATTATCCCGTTTACAAAATTTATTTTATCAGAAATGAAGTTGTCTTCAAATTAAAATTCGCCCGCGTGTTTAATCGACTGAATAATTTGATCAAGTTTTGATAAAAATTGCGACCTGGCTTTTTTATCCATCGGGGCCGGTCCGCCGCGCACCTCGCCCATATGTCTTAAATTTTGCATCAATTCGCGATTTGCTACTGCTGTGCCGACGTTGTCCTCGGTAAATTCTTCGCCTTTGTGGCCCAAAACGCGCACCGATTTTTTTACACACCGATCGGCCAATAAAATATCTGCGGTGATAACGATATCATTTTTTTTTGCTTGTTCTACGATCCAGTCATCAGCCGCATCAAAATTGCCGCTGACCACTTGCATTTCAAACAGCGTATTTACGGGAATATTTAAATATTTATTCGCCACAATGATTACAAAAATTTTATAGCGTTCGGCAACTTTGTAAACTTCGTCTTTAACCGGGCAGCCATCGGCATCGATATATATTTTATTCATAAATAACTAATACATCACAAAGTGGATCACAACAAAACACTAAATTGTCTTAAACCGAGACTGTTTACAGAATCTTTAATTTTTATTCAGTTTGTCATTCAGTTTGCTAGACCTTCGGCCGATAGGCTGTCTATCAGGGGGATAACTGATGAAGACCTATTTAATATATAAAACCATATTATCTTTTTCTATTATTATCTTAACTCAAAATGTTTTTGCCGAAGCCAGCAGTGGGGCTGCAGCCGGAACCGGAACGGCCGCAAGTGCCGAGGGCTTTAATACAACCGTCAGTAACACCGTAACGGCCATCAACAATGGGTCAGCGATTATTCAACCAACACAGACTAATACAGCCTTGCAAAATTTAAAAAAATCTAGCGATGCCTATGCTCAGGCGGCAAAGGCTTGCGATGAGCAAGTAAAAACAGCTGCTGAACTTTGTGATGAAAAATTAAATCCCAAGGCCGCTGATATCGGAACAAAAATGGCAAAGGGAGCCGAAATTATTGGTCAACTGATTTCACTCAGTGATACATGTTCTAAGATGGCAGATTTATCGAAGAATCAAGAAGCAGCCACAAAAGCCGTCGGTGACACGTGCGCATCAAATATGACGAGTTGCACATCATTATGCACAAAGGCTGGCACTGCATTAAAAGATACTCAACAAAAAATTACAGCTTTGGTTACTGCGATTAAGGCAGATGCTGCAAAAAGTATTCAACAAGAGCTCAGTTCTGGCAGCTATGCTCATGCCGCAGGTTATGAATTAGAAGCTAAAGCACAATCTTTATCTGCTCCGGCGTCAGCACAGCAAGGTGCGGCCGTTTCACCGGCGCTTACGTCATGTTCAGCGCGATCTGTAGATGTTGCAAAGTTTGCAGCTCAAGGACTTAGTTTAGCAAAAGCTTTTATGGGCGGTTCGGATTGCGAAAAGAAAGTAAGTGCGGATGGCAGTGATGCGGGTAGTGGTGCTGACAATGCCCTTGAAGATATGTCAGGCGCTGGTGGTTCCGATAGCGGACAAAATGCATCTGTCGAGCTAACCCAAGAATGTAAAACAGATTCTAAATCAACAGCGTGTGAACAATCTAAAATTGCAAGTGTACGACTGGATCCAACGGGTAAAGGTTCGCAGTTAGCAGGACCGGGAAGTGCATTTAAGCAAACTGTGGGTTCTGGTGCCGGTGGAATTTCGGCCTTAAACGATGGCACTGGTACAGGGCTTAATTCGAAAATAACTTCCGATGGCACTGGTTTTTCAGCCGCCGCTGGCGGAACATCACCGGGTTCAGGCACTGGTGTGGTCGCGACAAAAACTGCAGCCGATAAAAATTCTGACGATCTTAATAAGGGCAAGTCCGGTCAAGGTTTTTTTGGTTCTTTGGGCGGATCAATTGGCGGTATGTTTGGTGGTTCTAAAAAATCAGCCTCAGAAAAATTTACCAACGAAGAAAAAGTGGCCAAGGCCAAACGTCAAATGGCCAGTGAAGAATTACAAAAAGAAATCAGTCCGGCGTCGGGAAAATCAAACTGGGAAAAAGTTTACGATCGATACAGCGCTAACGCGAATTCATTATTAGGGAATTAATTTTTGATTTTAAGTAAGTTCAATGACTGAATCGGGGGATTCATGAAAAATAAGTATTTTAAAATTTTAATAGCTGTCATATTTTTTCAAGGGCATTTTTCAATCGCCGGTTCCTCTGGACTTGATTTAAATAATTCAAAAAAAGAAGTCAGTGCAAATATATCAGGGGCAGAAACCTGTGTGGCTAGCGCGCAACCCGCCGGTGCCGAGCATTGGATCGATACGAGTTATCAAAATTGTTTACAACGAAACAAAAACAGAGCCAGCGCACAGAATCTAATAAATCAAGGCGGCAGTGACGCCCAACAAATTTCAAATGGCGCAGCACCCATAAATAATTGTGGTGACGAAAATAATCCCAATTATCATTCATGCATGGAAACCTATAATCGATTGTTAACAGCACATAATTTAGCAACAAGTGCGCAAGCTTCGGCAGGCAGCGGTGAACAAACTGCCGACCAAAAAAGATTATCGACGTTAAACGATAAATCGGGTTCAGGTTCTATGGGTGAAGTTGAAGGAAAAAATAAAGAGGGCGAATCAACCTACACACAGGCCGCAATGCAACTTGCGGGTCAGGCTGCGAA
>JAYVKY010000001.1:0-6039 GCA_043767965.1 Pseudobdellovibrionaceae bacterium | reverse complement strand
CCTTAACAAATTCAGATTAAAACTAGTCTGAATTAAAACTAATAGGCACTTTCAAGGAGGCCAAAATGAACAACAAGCTATACGTAGGACAAATCTCTTTTCAAGCGGATTCTGAATCACTTCGTGCGTTTTTCGCACAAGTTGGAGAAGTTTTATCTGCAAAAATCATTACTGACCGTGATACTGGTCGATCAAAAGGTTTCGGCTTTGTCGAAATGGCTACTGATCAATTAGCTAATGATGCAATTAACAAATTAAACGGCCAAGAGTTAAACGGTCGTCCAGTCAATGTAACTATTGCTAAACCACAAGAGCCTCGCACTGGTGGCGGTGGTGGCGGTGGACGCGGTGGTTTCGGCGGCGGTGGTGGCGGTGGACGCAGCGGTGGTGGCGGACGTTACTAATATTACAAATCGGATTGGTGGCTTAAGTGTCTAAAGACGATTTAGTAAGTGTCGACGGTAAAGTCGTAGAGATTAAGGGTGGCGGTTCGTATACCGTCATTCTTGAAAACGGAGTCAGCGTAGCAGCGAAACTTTGCGGAAAAATGAAGAAATTCAGTATTCGTATTGTTCCAGGTGATCGAGTGACAGTTGCCTTTTCACCGTATGACAATACACATGGTTTAATCATGTTCCGTCATAAAGTTTAAGTTACACGTCAGATTTATAAGTCAAATGTCAGCTCAAAGTTTTAATCCAGATACGGTTCAAATAATAAATAATTATTTGAACCACTATTTACAAAAAACTTTGGGTGTCTCGCAAATCCTAAATCAACTTTCAGATCCGCAGTTAACTGCAAAATCAGAAGTCGATTTAGGATTTTTTATTGAAAACTACGCAAGCTATACATCGTACGAATCAGAACTGTTTTTAAAAATTATTCAAGCGATGAAATTAAATCCGAATCAGTATCAAATTTATGATCTGACTGAAAAAAATAAAATCACAAACCGAATTCAAGTTTTTTTTATAGATCACCCTGTAAATATCAACGAGACCTATTCTGCACGAATATTACTGAAAAACCCCGATCTGAAGAAAGTCACCTGGGCCTTTTTACAAACCCAAATGTCACAATTTTAAAATAAATATTTAACCAACTCTTTTGGGTTTCACTTGTCGCATTAAAATTTCATCCATCTTCATATTTCGGTATAATTTTTCTTCGATGTTGACCACGTATTCTCTGAAGCTAATATTTTTATTCTGCTCATCAGGGCTTATAACCCGCATAAAAAATTCATCAATCTGAGTTTTACTAAAATGCTGTTCTAAAAATACATCAAATATACTGCAGAGTTCTTTTAATTTTAAAGTAAGTTCTTTTGTTTCTTTTCTGATTTTCTCAATTTGATACTCATAGATTAAATTTTGAATTTGGTGTTCAAGTTCTTCAATGCGGATAGGTTTTGGTAAAATTCGATGTGCACCCATATTATGTGCACGTAATGTTGTTTCTTTATCTAGATATCCAGACATCAAAATAAAAGCAGCATTTTTATTCAAGTTATTTGCCTTTTCAATCATATCAAGACCATTCGAGCCAGAACCCAGGCTATAGTCTGTGATAACAACTTCAAATGGATTTTGTTCATATTTTTGAATGTAGCCAAGGTAAGAATCGGCATCATAGAACTCTGTCACATTGTATTTGGCACTTAACAGATCTTTATATGTATCAATAAGGTCATACTCGTCATCAATCATCGCAATATTTGGCTTAATGCTCATATTCGGGGGCTCCTTTTATATTTAATCAGGTTAACCTGTTATCGAAAGTATTTAAAATTTTATTAAATATTTATCAATTTAAGCCGATAAAGATGTTGTAATGAAACAAGTTGAAACGATACATTTATTAAAAAAAATTATTGGTTCTTTACCAGAATCAGTGGTTATTTTTGATACGCAATTTAATTTTCTAGTTCAAGGGCAGATGGCTTTAGCAGATGACATTGATATTTTTGTTGATGATTTCAAAAAAAGAAATAGTGGTAATCAATTGCTTCATAAAATCACTGAAGAAAAGCATAGTGAATCTTATATTATTAATTCCGAAGACAAAAGTTTAAGTATCGTTTTGTTTTTAAGCTCAATTCGTATCGAAGAAGTCGTGTACGAATACATCTATGTTAAAATTTTAGATGCAACTGAAGAATTAAGAAATATAAGTCAATTAGAAAAAATGCAGATGATTCAAATTAATAATGACAAAATGAACGGATTGGCTGAAATATCTGCAGGCATATCACACGAGATAAATAATCCTTTAACCGTGATTGTTGCAAAAGTTCAGCATATTAAAAATTTACTAACGAACTTTGAAAAAAACCAAGTTAAGATCTTTGAAGGGTTAGACAGAATTTATCATCATTCTGACCGCATTACAAAAATCATAAGATCACTTAAAAATTTTTCAAGGGATACATCAAATGATCCTTTAGATATTGTTTCAGTATCAGCAATTATTGAAGATTCAACAACTTTGCTCAGTGAGCAAATTAAAAACCGTGGTATTCAAATAAGAATGACCGCGATAACGACAGACTTCCATGTTCGCTGCCGACCCTCTGAAATTACCCAAATTGTTGTTAATTTAATAAAAAATTCGATTGATGCATTGGCAGACGTTCGTCAGCCTGAAATTGAAATCAAAATTGAAAAGATTGAGGCCCAAAAAATCAGATTTAGTTTTACAGACAATGGTTCTGGCATTGATTTACGGCATCGTGGTCAAATTTTTAAATCTTTTTATACGACAAAACCAGCAGGTGCAGGAACAGGGTTGGGTTTAAGCTTATCCAAACACCTTGCTCGTAAAAACGACGGCGACTTGTATCTTAACGAGGATAAAACTGGAACTTGTTTTTGCCTAGAGTTAGGATACTAAATACATCACAAAGAGGGACATTGTGTCTAATAAAATTCTTCAAACTCCTATTCATAGTGATTATAATTTAGATCAAGAAATTAAAAATTTAAAAGATTTTTTGGATCAAAAAGGTTATCAGATAGCAGACGATTTTATCAAACAGATAGCTTTAGATGATATTATCGAAGTGTATTCATTTCCAGAAAACATGCAAATTTATAGTAATTCTGAATTTAAAAAATTATGTTCGTATTCGGAACAACAAATGCAAGAGATACCATTCCCGCAGCTTTTTTGGCGCGATCAAGAGGTTCATTTGTCGTTGATGAAAAGGGCAGCTCAGGTCTGTCAGCTTGAAAAAATGACTTACCCATGGGACATATTAAATCACGAGCTTGTTGAAAGTTTACATCCTAAAAAAAGAACATTTGAAATGAAGATGAAAAATATTGCGCCCTGTTTTTTTGAAAACAAGACGCAAGTTTCGGCGTGGGCCTCAACGTTACAGGTTGAATTTATTTTTGAATGGGAATCGGAACTCACTTAATTTTTCAAAGCAGTGGCTTTTATTTCTTCAAGCATACAGTTGTACATTGTGATTGTTTGTTCAAAATTAAATAAAATATTTTTTTGTTGTGCGGGTGTACATTTGTTGATTTGAATGAGCGCTTCTTCGACGTGATCTGGATCATCATCAGCGTGAATTTTGACGAATCGGGTGGCTTTGTCGGTATAAGTTTTAAGCAATTCACCGTTGAATTCTTTAAAAGTTTTCACAGCCAAGGTTTCAAGTGCCAAAATGTAACCTAAAAGATTGGTCGGATCTTTTTGTATTTTGTAAAACTGACATTCCCACATCGAGCGTGTCGTTCCCAGTTCGATAAAATTTGCAATGTCATAATTTAAATTTTTTAAATCATTCACTGCGATAAGATCATGGCCTTGCTCTTCGCCGATATGTACAAGTGATCTGCGGTAGTAAGATTGTTCCATGTTCTCTGTCCAGCCAGCAGCATAGGCAAGCATACGAGTGCTGTAGGTTGTATAATAATAACTCTGGGCTAGCCACTGACTATAGATATCTTTGTTGCTCCAGTCTTGGCTTCTTAGGTTTTGGACTAATTTGTTCATTTTTTCGTGGTTGAGGACGGATTTCAGTTCCATAAGTTGTCTCCTTTGTTTTTTGGTTATTAAATTTTTCCCATAATTTTAAACTGACAATGGCATGATCTTTTTTTGTTGATAAGTGTGCTTTCTCTTTGTGGATTTCGGCAAAATCAACTTCGACATTGTAGGCTGATTTTTGTGATAAAAAAGTCCCTGCATGGCGGTAAAAAATTTGATTCGTGGATCTATTATTTCTAAAATACCCAATGATGCGATTGGCTTCTGAAAAATTAAATTCCACAACAACAAAACTAATTAAAAGTTCCGATATTGAATAGTTTGTATTGGTCTTTCGCCAGCAGCCATCAATAGTCATGTAACTAATAATAAAGACCTGATCGTTACATGTATTTTGATGCGTTTTTAAGTCATCGGAATAATTATTAAAATACGGGCTATCCAGTGTCGCGTTCAGTTTTAAGTTTACATGTTGGTATAGAATAAAACCAATAGCCTGATGGCCGCGAAATAAGCCACACAATTGGCGATTTAAAAAGTCATCGCTAGATAATTTTTTATCAACACCTAAATCACAAAATGTCTGAACCCATTGGTGCTTCCAAAGTACATAGGCACTGTTGCAGTGATTTAAAAATTGTCCGGGGTTTGAAGTATTAAAATGTAAATAGCTAAGGCTAGTTACATCTAAAAAATCTTCAGCCAAATTTAAGTGATCTAATTTGAACGTCTTCATATTGAGTCAAAAAACATATCAATCTGATGGATCTGCATCAAACAAAATATGATTGATTGGCAGCATCAAGAGTCATCGGTAAGGCGCTTTGTTGGACTAGACTTCAGGCTAAAAAGTAGCGTCTAGGAAAATTCTTCCTCGTCCATGGCCGTGATATCAGGTCAACTAGGGTCTATGAGTATTTATGTATTTATAGTGATTTTAATTTTTCAGGTGATGACTCAAAAACTTCAGGCACAGGCTGTGTGGGTGCGTGTGCGCACTCAAAAAAACTTAGATTCAAGACCACAAATTCTTGAAAATGATAAAATCAAAAGTATTGTACAAAAAAAAGACAATGGCAAATTTGATGTTATCAGTATTGTTATGATGAATGATTATTTAGCAGGTGTCATTTCTAAAGAAATGCCATTATCTTGGCCTAAAGAAGCACTCAAAGCACAAGCCGTTGTTGCTAGATCTTATGTGCTTTCGCGTATGCAACAGCGACAGCACAAATTTTTTCATGTTGAATCTGATCAGATGGATCAAGTTTTTTCGATGACAAATTCTGAAAAAGCTTATGCCGCAGTTCTTGAAACTGAAAATGTATTTTTGCTCGATCAGAACCATAAAATTTTAAAAGCTTTTTATCATTCAGATTGTGGCGGGCAAACGATTCCTGCAAATCTTGTTTGGTCTGGTGCCATTGATAGTGGTACCGCAAAAGACAGTTGGTGCCAGCTTAAAGACAGAAATCGATGGCAGTTTTCATTTTCTAAGGACGATTTTTTGCAACCTAATGCTGACTTAGATATCAAAAAATATAAAAACAGAATTATTGAGGTCGCAAGCCTTTCAATTCAAAAACTTCGTGAAAAATTTGGCTTTGATCAAATTAAAAATGCACCGACAGATGTGCAGGTCACTGAAAATGAAATTATTTTTTCTGGTCAAGGGTATGGTCATGGGGCCGGACTTTGTCAGCATGGCACCTATGCTCAAGCAAAACTGGGTCTAAGTTATTTAGACATTATCAAGCACTATTACCCCAAGGCACTGATCACAGATAACAAAGCCCGATTAGCCGGACTTAAAATTAATTTTATAAATAATCTTACATTAAATATGTAAAGGAATGATATATGCTAGAAACAATTTTAAGTCTTTTTTTATTGCAAGCGCCTTCGGCAAATAACTATGATCTTGTTCTTAAAAATATGGACCAGATTGCAGCTCTAAATCCTGCGAATGTTCAAATTTTTACGATGGGCACGAACAGTCAAGGTCAGCCAATCCGTGGATTAAAAATAGGATCAGGA